>JAKLIS010000290.1 GCA_022709485.1 Elusimicrobiota bacterium
ATCGAGGAGCTCCTCCTCCGGGGAGCGAGGGCGGGCGATGGGCAGGCTGGGGATCGGACGGGTGAGGCGCATGGCGAGCCCCGTGGCCTGGTAGATGCGCACCCCGTCCACCCATAGGGAGGCGTCGGCCACCGGATTTATGAAAGGACAAATGAATGGCGCGGCCATCATTTCCACGGCCGATGGCGCTATTCCTGAGTTTGTCAGGTATTTCTCCGACAGCAAACCCGAAAACCCAGTGTCTCCGTCAGACAAAAATATTCGCCTTCCCGTTTTTCATGGAGGTAATCCCGCTCTTGAGCCCAATGGCTTTGAGGTCCCTTATTTCAATCATGAGCCCACGCCGGAAGGTTTCCTAGCGGCCTTGGAAGGTTTCTCTCAGGAATGCCACGACCCTCAAAAATTAGGGAAAATGATCCGCTCCGCGCTTCATGTCACGCCTCTACTTGATGTCAAAAGGACTGTGATCGAAATGGAAGCCCTTTATAAAGAAGTTCTGGGGATCCCAATTACGTGAAACTGATATTTTTCCATGAATGATAAATTGAAAAACCATTTTGAAACCCAGACACGGCGAGTTGATAAGGCCCTGGATCGACTCATTCCTCCCCTCTCTCAAAGACCGTTCGATATTCATAAAGCCATGCGTTATTCCGTTTTCGCGGGAGGCAAAAGGTTGCGGCCCGTTTTGGTGATAGCCGGAGCCGAGGTCTGCGGAGGATCCTGGAAAAAAGTCCTTCCCACCGCCTGCGCTCTCGAACTTATTCATACCTATTCCTTAATTCATGACGATTTGCCCGCCATGGACAATGACGATTTAAGGCGCGGACGGCCTACCAGCCACAAAGTCTTCGGTGAAGATATGGCGATTTTGGCCGGGGACGCTTTACTCACCCATGCCTTTTTCCTAGTCGCAGAGAACTCAAAAATCCCTGGCGTTAAGTCCGATTCTATTTTGCGCGTCATTTCGCTTTTGTCTCAATTGGCGGGAACGGCCGGAATGATCGGGGGACAAGTGGCCGACGTCAAATCCGGTGCCGGTCGCTGGAAGAAGTATTGGAAAACCCAATACGGATCAAAAAAACAGCTTCTTAAGTTTATCCACCACAATAAAACAGCGGCTCTCATTCAAGGGTCTCTGTTGGCGGGGGCTATTTTATGCCAAGCCAGTGAAAAACAGTTGAAGGCCCTAAACGAATTCGGCAAGAATTTGGGCTTGGCATTTCAAGTGGCCGATGATGTTTTGGACAGGGTGGGCGACAAAAAGAAATTGGGGAAAAATGGCAGTGATGTGGCCAATCAAAAATTAACCTATCCGCTTTTATTCGGTCTTGAGCAATCGCGCAAGATGGCCGGAATTTTGGTCCGGCGGGCGCATCGGGCGCTTAGTCCCTTTGGGGAACGCGCGGCGATCCTCCATTTATTGGCCGATTTTGTCGCCAGTCGAGATCACTGAACTTCGGAATCTCAATCAAAGTCGAAGTCGGTGTAGGCACTTTTCTGAGATCTTTTGGAAGGCAGCAGCACCTATAAGTGGTGTAATAAGTTAGAAAGAGAATAGCCCTCTCCTTTTTTTTCTTCCCATTTGGATAAACCACAGTGACCATTTGGGGCTGAGCAACGCCAAGCACGGTTTTATCTCGATCAAGCCAATCAGTATCTTCCGCAGGTTTGCCATTGTCGCAGGTTTTCTTAGTTCTGCATTTTACTTTCTCTTCCTCAACCTTTTTTTTATGTTCAATTAACTTCACTCGTTTGTATGCACTGGCTATATTCCCAAAGGTACGCCACTGAGCATAGTCAATCGGGTTATCAACATTGATTTGAAAATTATCCAAAAGGTATTGATGGATATCTACCTCCGTTGAAATATATGCGTTGTCGGAAAGGTATGAAGCTTTGCATTCTTGACTTGGAAGAGGGACTCCCGGAAGGATTTCTTCCGCGCTTAATTCATTTGAGACAAATATCAGCCCGGATAATAAAAATAGGATTCTAAAGCTATTCATATATTTCTCCTTGGTTGTGAGCGCATTGTTAATGACTTCAGAGTAATGCAAAGGGGATTAATTCGGCCTTAAGGGGAAGTTAAGAAAAGGCGAAGTTTGTGGCGGTAAAATCGAGTTGAAAAGTGAATGTTTTTATCATTCCAAAGTGGGGTTTGACACCTCCCAGAGGGATATGCTAAACCACTCTCCCATCGCACGGATCCTCCATTAAAAATTTCGTGAAAAATTCCTCAAGAAAACAGTTCTCTCAAAAGCTTCTGAACATTGTTCAGAAGTTTGACGGCATCCCCATCCTGGTCATTGGCGATTTAATCGTTGATCGGGCCATTCGGGGAATCGTTTCTCGTATTTCTCCGGAGGCCCCCGTCCCGGTCCTTGAGGTCCAAGACCAGCAACAAACCCCCGGCGGGGCCGGGAATGTGGCCTGCAACTTAAGATCTTTGGGAGCCGTCCCCAAACTGGCTTCTCTCCGAGGGGATGATGAATCCGGGGATTTAATTATGTCGGACTTAATGAAGCGACAGGTCGACGTGTCCGGTGTGGTCTGTTTTCCTGGACGTCCTACCATTACCAAAACCCGAATCATTGCGCACCAACAGCAAGTCGTGAGACTAGACGTGGAAAAAAGAGATGGTCTTCCCGCCAAAG
>JAKLIS010000291.1 GCA_022709485.1 Elusimicrobiota bacterium
ATCCTTTCTGATTATTGAACCATTTAACTTTTCCCTTCAATTGCTGATACCTACCTTTTGAGTCTTTTTTTCCGCCCCTTCGATCTTCTGAAGAGGTCTAAGAAAATTATAGAGCCACATTTTTAGTTTTCAATGAGAGAACAAAAATCGTGGAATCCTTCTTTCTTAAGAAGCCTTCGTTTGGTTTTGAGGCCACCGAGGCCGGAGTATCCCCCCAGGGTTCCATCTGATTTAATAACGCGGTGGCAGGGTATGATGGGAGCAAAGGGATTTTGACCCAACGCTTTTCCAACGGCTCGGACTGCTTTTGGTTGGCCAATTTGATTGGCAATCCAACTGTAGGTCCTAACTTGACCCTTGGGAATGGCCGCGCAAGCCATCCACACCTTTGTTTGAAACTCAGAGTACCTTCGCATCTTTTTTAAGATTTGGGGCGAAATACGGGGATTATTATACTTTACTTTCATCATTGTTCACCTCCAATTAATTTCCAATTTCCTTCTCGGCCGTTGGCTTGGCCGCCGGTGTTTTAATTTGAAAGGATCTCTTTTTCCGACGAAGGCGGTGAAAAGTCACCGCGAACCGGTGCGCTTCATCCCGGACGTGTCTTAAAAGAAGAAGTCCGGGGGAATCTGCGGGAAGACAGAGGGAATCGGGCCGGTCTGGAAGAAAAATTTCCTCTTCTCTTTTGGCTAAGGCGGCAACTGAAAGCCTCTTAATATCAGCCTCTTTCAGTCCTTCCAGGGCGGCAGCCAACTGCCCTTTACCTCCATCGATAAGCACGAGGTCGGGCATGGGTTTTCCCTCTTTTCGAAGCCGGGTATACCGGCGTCGCACCGCCTCTTTCATGGACTTAAAATCATCCACTCCCTCCACTTCCCTGATGATGAATTTTCGATATTGGCTTTTATCCGGTTGGGCCCGCATGAAGCTCACCATTGAGGCCACCGTTTCCGATCCTTGAATATGAGAAATATCAAAACACTCAATTCTGTCCGGGGATTTTGTGAGGTTCAGCGCCCGGCGGAGATCTTCCACCGCGCGGGTATCTTTGATTTTTCCCGTGAGTTCGGATTCCGTCATTTCACGGAAGGTGACCGGTTCTTGCATGTGATTAAGCGTGTTGATATGGTCTCGAAGTTGGGCCGCTTTTTCGTATTCTCTATTTTTGGAAAATTCTTTCATTTCTTTTTCGAGGCCTTTTTGGAATTTGTCTTGTTTCCCTTCAAAAAACCACCGCGCCCGTTGGGCGATTTTTTTGTATTCCCGGACCGAAATCTTCCCCACGCAAGGGGCGGGGCATTCCCCCGTGTGGAGATATAGGCAGGATTTCACTTTTTTGTAAGGAGGCAGATTTTTTTCTTCAAAATCCAAATCGCACGGTCGAAGCGGGAAAAATTTTTTTCTCCATGCCCAATGAAGAAGGTTTCTCACTCCTTTGACGCTCGGGTAGGGGCCAAAATAGATAGATCCATCCTTTTTTTTCCGGCGCGTTAAAAAGATCCGAGGGAAGTTATCTTTCATACTGATGGCGACATAGGGATAGGATTTGTCGTCTTTCCACATGATGTTGAAAATGGGCTTGTACCGGTATATGAGCCGGCGTTCGACGACAAGAGCCTCTCGTTCGCTAGCGCACACCACATAATCGACATGCCGGATTTCACTGACCAGCGTTTGCGTTTTCCCCGTCAACAAAGCCGGTTTGCAAAAATACGACGCCACTCGTTTTTTAAGATCACGAGCCTTTCCGATATAAATGATTTGCGCGGCGTTATTGCGCATCAGATAAACGCCGGGAAGATGGGGAAGATGAGGGATAAATGTCGATTCCATGTGAGTGAGGGGCGCTTCTAATCGACTTTAGCAGTTATTGGAGAAGCTTTCTTTTGATCAAAGCGCCGACGAAAAATTCATATTCTTTAATTTTGAAAATTTTAGAAAAGGCGAAAAAGAGAAAAATTCCGGCGAGAATGGAAATGGCCAAACGGAATATCAGTCCCACACTTCCGAGAACATAATGGAACAAAGCGTAAGCGGCGCCTCCCATCAAAAGTCCGGCGGCGCATCCATAAAGAAAACTTCTTGAGATTTCCCAGGCCCCCATATTCCCAATGTCTTTTCTTAAGTAAATGAATAGGAAAATGACTTGAAACCAGGCCGAAATCGCCGTGGATAACGCCAACCCGGCCACCCCGTATCTAAACATTAATATCAAGTTCAAAATGACGTGGAGAACCATGTTGTAAGTGGCGATAACAGCCGGGGTTCGGGTGTTTTTCCGAGCGTAAAAAGCGGAGGCGAGAATTTTTGTGGCGGAATAGGCTGGGAGTCCCAGTGAATAGGGAACCAAGGCCTGAAAAGTCAACTCCGTAAATTCCGGGGTGAATCTTCCATGTTGAAATAAGACCTGAATAATGGGACGACCCAGGAAAGTGAGCCCGATTAACGCCGGAATGAGAATGTAGTTGGCGATACGAAGTGAAAAATTGAGGGTGTCTTTAAATTCCCCCGTTTTGTTATTGCTAATCGCCTTGGATAGCGCTGGCAAAGCGATACTCGCCACAGCGATTCCAAACAAGGCGAGAGCAAGTTGCATGACGCGGTTTGAATTATAGAGCGCGGTAATGGCGCCATCTTGGAGAAAACTCG
>JAKLIS010000292.1 GCA_022709485.1 Elusimicrobiota bacterium
TGTGAATAAGGCGTCAATTCCATTCATGAAGGGTTCCGGCAAAGTAAAGATGGCTTGAAACACAAGGAGCACCACTCCTAAAAATATGAGAGGGCCGTAAACGGAATGCATCACTATTTTGTCGATTTTATCCGAGGCAGCGGGACCGGGGTGGGTTTTGAACACCACTTGTTCGCAGAGAGCTTTGGCTTGGGCCCGCCGATCATTGGTCTCATTTATATCCATGTCAGCCACAGGCCCCGTAAATTTTTCGGATGGCCCCAGGACCGTCCAATCGGCCAAAAGTTTTTGAATCCCTTCCATTCCATCCCCGCGCATGGCTGAGATAAGAAAAACCGGGATTCCTAGGATTTGAGAAAGCTTTTTTTCATCAATCCGAATGCCTTGCTGCGGCAGTTCGTCGGCCATATTGATAAGGAGAGCCACCGGGATTTTTGTCTTCCTTATTTGAAGCAGGAGGCCTAGGCTCCGTTCTAAAGTAGATCCTTCCGCCATGCAAAGGACGGCCGTTAATGGATCTTGTCCCGAATAGTTGCCGGTGATGACCCCCGAAGCAATCTTCTCTTCCTCCGATAGGGGATTGAGACTGTAGGTGCCGGGAAGATCCACAATCTGAATTCGTTTTCCATTTACCGTCGACGTGCCCACTTTTTTTTCAATGGTTATCCCCGGGAAATTGGCCACCTTCTGCCGCAGTCCCGTAAGCCGGTTAAACAGCGTTGTTTTTCCAGAATTGGGATTTCCAGCGATGCCGATGGTGGTTGGATGGTCGTTTTTGTTCATAAAAATCACTTATGGGGTGGCCGAAGAAATATCTTTCGGGCCTCCGATTTTCGGATGGCCAGCCGATAATTCAAAAGCTCAATTTCAATGGGATCTCCAAATGGCGAAGGCCGGATAAACCGGACCTTTTCTCCCGGCGCCACGCCCATCTCCATGAGGCGCTGCGTGACCAAGGGGGCGGTTTCCAAGTGTTCAATAATCCCCATTTCATTTTTCTTTAACGAGGATAAAGGCCGAAGATGGTT
Organism: Elusimicrobiota bacterium; assembly: GCA_022709485.1. Taxonomy (GTDB): domain Bacteria; phylum Elusimicrobiota; class Elusimicrobia; order F11; family F11; genus JAKLIS01. The sequence goes on from JAKLIS010000292.1 coordinate 1,029, forward strand.
TTTGTTTTTCTCTTTCATTTTGAGGCAGGATTTTCATTTCCCAACCGTAGTAAAAATATAGCGTTGGATTAAATGATTAGTTCCACTTCCCACGGGATTATAGCTTAAGGATGGGTTTTTCTGGGGTTCCATTTACGGCGAAATAAAACAAAATTTTGATGAATTAAAAGAATATTTAGGCCTTGATTTCACCCCCTCAGACCCATAAATTAACTTGTATGGACAATGTGTTTTTGCAAGGTCCCCTTTTTTTGGGGGGGCTGATTCTTGTTTTTGCTTTTAGCAATGGATTTCGAGATTCATCGACCATTGTGGCGACGGTTGTGTCCACCAAGACCATGACCCCTCGAAAAGCCTTCTTCTTTTGCGCCGTCGCCGAATTTCTCGGAGTGATTTTTTTTGGGTCGGCGGTCGTAATGACAATAAGCCGCGACTTATTTGGGCCGATTTTGGCGGGACCCAAAGCAGATCTTCAAATCGTCTTATTGTCGGCGACAGGAGCCGCTCTTGTTTGGGGTCTTATTGGTTGGTGGGCGGCTTGGCCCATTTCGAACAAGCACACTATTTTCGGGGGACTCGTTGGGGCGAGCCTGGGGATGTGGGGCTTCAAATTTTTCCAGAATTTCACGTTCACCATTATTATTCTTGTTTTGATTTTGAGTCCCCTCATTGGTTTTCTTGTTTCCATAGCGGTCACCCAGACGCTTCATACGGCGGGAGAGTGGTTAACCCCTCTAGCGAGAGGATTTCTTGAGAAATTTCACATGGCCGCCTGTATGATGTTGGCGTTCGCTCACGGAACCAACGATGGACAAATTGTTATTAGTCTTCTGGTTCTGGGATTCGGTTTAGCCCAGGCCGCGGTGAAGGGTGGCATGGACCCTGTGGTGGAAATTCCATTTCAGTTTAGATTGGCGGTCGCGGTCGCGCTTTCTTTGGGCGTTCTCACGGGGGGATATCGAATTCTTAAAAAAATGGGGATGAGTTTTTATCGGATACGCCTGGTCCAAGGAGTGAGCGCCACAATAAGTTCAGTGGGGACCGTTTTGGGATGTTCGGCCTTGGGCCTTCCAGCTTCCACCACGCAAGTGATAACCGGATCCATAATCGGGGCGGGTGTGGCAAAAAGCCCGGCGTCGGTTCGCTGGGAAATCGCTCAAGAAATTATTCTGGCGTGGGTTGTCACTTTGCCTATGGCGGCCGCCATCGCGCTTTTCTTTTCAAAAATTCTTAAAGAAGGGTGGATTTGATGTTTTTCAAACGGAAAAAGGTTGATTTCTTCTCAATCCTTCGCCGGCAAGCGGTTAAGGCGGAAGAGGGCATTCGAGCCCTGGTTAAATATATGCAAGACCCCAATCCCATTCATGGCACGGCGGTTTTTACGCTGGAAGAAGAAGCTGATGATATCCGCCGGGAATTGGTGGAGGAGTTGAATAAAACTTTTATCACCCCCATGGACCGGGAAGATATTTACGACTTATCCCGGGCGGTGGATGATCTGATCGATTACGCCAAATCAACGGTCGAAGAAATGATGGCTTTTAATGTTCAGCCGAATCAGCACATGGTGTTGATGACCCAGGGGTTGTGCGAGGCGGCTTCAGCCATCGCGGAGGCCATC
>JAKLIS010000293.1 GCA_022709485.1 Elusimicrobiota bacterium
GCATCTGAAAATGGAGAAAAAATCAATCAAGAAAATCCTGCTGAGCCACCCACCTATGCCAATGAAAAAGGACCCGAAGAAATTCTCCCTGATAAAATTGACTCCGCCATTCAAACGAAAGATTTAGGGACCCGCCTTAATGAACTGGGAATTATTGATGCTGAAAATGGAACTCAGATCAGCCTTGTGATTCGTGAAAGAAATCTTGTGGGTTTTGAGGTGTCAAACAACAAAGGAGAAAGCGCGCTTTTTAATACGGTTAAAAAATCCGTCCTCTATCGGTTGGAAAAAGAGGGGATAGAGAAACTAATCGGTACAGAAGATTCAAATTCAAATAAATTTATAAGAAGCCAAATACAGAAAAACCAACGCGGGGATCTTGAGGTTGATAGAGATGGACAAATCGTTCAATTTCAAGCCGAGAAAAGCCAGATCAAACTTTCCAACCACCTCATTGAAAAAGGGTTGGCCAAACAACAACTGAGTATTCCAGAAGGGGTTAAATCCAATGAATTAAAGGGTTGGAGAAAATGGCTGGCCAATAGCCTTATGGGAATTCAAATCTTTGGAATAAGCAATCTCGTTCAGAAACCAGGACCCTCCACCCCCCAAGAAATCACTCAACTTAATAGGCAGTTTCATGAGCGGCGAGCTGAGGTAATGTTGACCGCGACAACATTTAGAGCGGTTGAGGGTGATAAATCCGTTCGTCAAATTGGAAGGGAACTCATCAGCAAAGGGGTCGCGAATGAAAGGCTTCTTAAGGTAAAGGAAACCTTGGGGTCCTTGAAAGATTACCTTAAAGAGAATATGGACCACGATCTTGCGCCTCAAATTGAGGAGTTTTTCCTAGCCGCCGACTTTTTAGAGAGTCGTGTCCAAAAAGGGGATGGAAGGACTCTTCCTGAAATCGCCAAGCTTGAGGGTGCGGTGCATGATCTGGAAACCGCCATAAAAGGAAGCGGGTTGTCCCGGGTCTTTAGAGAAGCCATGAACTTGGTGCCAGATTTAACGGGGCCCGAAAACCGGGTGGAAAGAATCCGGTTTTGTGAAGATTTAGCCAAGACCGATGGCACACTTGAACAGGGGTTAAAATTTCAGACAGGAGTTGGTGAAAAGGTTAAAAAGGCTTTAGAACAATCCGCCCAAGGAAAAAGTTGGCTCGGAGAAAAAGTCAATGAAAATAGCGCTGGAGTATTTAAGGGCTTGGCTCGTGTCGAAGCACAAAGAGAAGTTAATCTGCTCGAAAAAAATGGGCAATTGGAAAAGGCCTTTAAACCCAATTCTCCTCAAGCTCTAAAGGATGTGGCCGCGGAAAGGCTCGTCATTCGGATTATGATACTGGCTGAGGTCAAAAATAAAGTCAACCGGACTGGGACCATAGCTGAGATCCTTGAAAAAATTGAAAACTCAGAAGGGCGTTCACTTAAAAACTTATTAAAGGGAACAGGATTAGAAAAAGAAGCAACTTTAAGACCGTTCCTCAACATAAAACTTTCAAAGGAAACGAAAGTCGCTGCCGGGAAGATTTTAAAAGCCGAATTAGAAAAAGTTAAAAAGTCTTTTACCTCAAATTTTGGGGAAATTAACGGCAGACCATTTGAATTTGAACAGGGGCAACGCGAAGCCATAATGGATATTGCGATGGGAGGAAGCGTCGCTGTTTGGATGGATGTGGGAGGTGGAAAAACCATTGTAGTGACAGCAGGTCTTATCGCGAAGTACTTTATCACAGGCCGGTTGGATGCGGACATTTTTGTAATTAGCCCCGCCGAATACCAAAAATATGTTTCGGAAGAAAAACAGCATTTAAGAGGGGGCGATGAAAATAAGAAAAGCACCTTGACGAAAGTTTTGAAGAATGCGGGCTTAGAAGTCTACGATATGGAAGCCATTGTCCAAATGCTCCATTCAAGTGATCCTGATTTGAAAAAGGAGGGGATGAAAGAGTTTAGAAAGGCGATGGAAAACAACAAGAATGGAGTCCGATTCTGGACAGCGCAAACCTATGGCCATTTGCGGACACGGGCGGCGCAAGACACTCTTTTGAAAGAATTCCAAACTGAAATTCGCGATCTTTTAGATCAAGCTGATACGCGAGAAGAACGGATGAAAGTTTTTGATGAAGCCCATAAATTGCTGAGGGACTTGGTTCAGTATATTTTGGGAAATCAAGGGGATCCTTTGGGCAAAGCCTTCAGCCGAGAAAATTTGAGTTTGTTGGAAGCTGCCTATAATTTGATTTCCAAAGAAAATGAAAAACAAGACGCAAAAGACAGTTTCAAATATGTGAACTCAAAAGATTTTAAGGTGGATTCAGAGGATTTAATTTGGACTTATGATGAAAAATCCTCGGAGTCAATTTCTGTTAGTAAAGGAGCCCAGAAAGCCCTCGATTCTCTATCGGAACAAAAAAGTATTCCCGGTGCTTGGATCAAAGAAGCCATGCGGGCGAGGGGGGAGTCTGAAACCGGACATCGGCATTATGATTTGGCGCCGGATGGTTTGGGTCGGTGGAAAATTGTTCCACTTACAGAAGGAAAACTTGAGCCGGATCGTTATTTTCAGAGTGTTGCTTATGCATATGCCGGAGCTCGGATCCTTAGAGGGAGTGACAATAGTATTGATCCCTTAGAAGTGGTTCGAGT
>JAKLIS010000294.1 GCA_022709485.1 Elusimicrobiota bacterium
GAGTGGAGGATGTTTTAAAAGACCGGCTTTATGAAATCATTATTATTGATGACAATTCACCCGACGGTACCGGCGAAAAAGTGTCGAAGATATCCGAAAAAAATCCTCGCCTTCGTATTATTCGGCGGTTAAATGAAAAAGGCTTGAGTTCGGCCGTTTTAAAAGGATTGGACGCGGCGAAGGGGGATATTTTGGGAGTCATGGATGCGGACATGTCCCATGATGAAAACATTTTGGTCCCGTTGATTGAACAAGTGAACAAAGGAGTCAGGTTGGCCATTGGATCCCGGCGAGTCAAAGGGGGGGGCTCCAACAAATGGCCTTGGTACCGAAAATTGACAAGCGATATTGCCACCAGGTTATCGAAATCTATTCTTAATGTGGCCCTTTCGGACCCTATGAGCGGATATTTTGTAATGGATAGAGCATTTTACGAAGCTACAAAACCGTTCCTTCGGTCATCCGGGTATAAGATCCTTCTCGAGTTTTTCTATAAGGGTCAGCCTGAGAAATGGGTGGAAATTCCGTATATCTTTAAAGACCGTAAACAAGGCTACAGCAAATTGGGGCCCAGAGTTATTTTTCAATTTCTGGTCATGCTTCTGACGCTTAGGCTTTACGGGAGAAAAACCTAATCCTTGCTTTTTCCGTCGGAGGTGTTGTACGATTTCGATGGATCATATTTTTCCTCTCCACCTTTATCCTCATTTCGCGGTTTTCAGTATTTCCCCTCTATTAAATATCCCCCCCAAAAAGAGGTTTTTATGCTCGCACGGGTTTGTTCGGCGGCCGTTCATGGAATTGATGGATATCCGGTTTTAGTGGAGGTTGATTTTAGGCCGGGGTTACCGGCCTTTTCCATTGTGGGCCTTCCAGATGCCAGCGTTCGAGAATCAAGAGAAAGAGTGATCGCCGCTATCCGGAATTCCGGGTTTGATTTTCCTCCCCAGAGAATTACTGTGAATCTCGCTCCAGCCCATATCAGAAAGGAGGGGCCTTCTTTTGATCTGCCTATTGCCTTGGGAATTTTGGTGGCGGCGGAAATTTTGCCGTCCAACTTTTTGGAAGGGAAAGGTTTTTTAGGAGAATTGGGATTAAATGGCAAACTTCGGCCGGTTAGAGGGGTTTTGCCTTGTGTATTGGGGTTAAGGAAAAAGGGAATTCGCCAACTTATCATTCCTGACAAAAACGCCAATGAGGCGGGAATCGTCGAGAAGGTTGAGATTTTTAACGTGGAAAATCTCCTTCAAACGGTTCGGTTCTTGTCCGGCGAAGAAAACCGGCTCCCCTTTCAGTTAGACCGAGCCAAAATTTTCAATCAAGCAAGAACATACCCTGTGGATTTTTCAGATGTTAAAGGGCAGCATTTCGCGAAGCGAGCGCTTGAGATTTCAGCGGCGGGGAATCACAACGTTCTTCTTTATGGTCCTCCCGGGTCGGGGAAAACGTTGTTGGCCCGACGGCTTCCGACCATTTTGCCTGAGATGGAATTTGAGGAGGCCCTTGAGACCACAAAAATTCACTCGGTAGCCGGTTTCTTAAGGGACTCTGACACCTTGCTCGCCAATCGGCCCTTCAGGAGTCCTCATCATCAAATTAGCGACGCGGCTCTTATCGGAGGCGGAAGTTGTCCTCGTCCCGGAGAAGTTTCTCTGGCCCACCGCGGCGTGCTATTTCTGGATGAATTCCCGGAGTTTAACCGGGATGTATTGGAAAGTCTTCGGCAGCCGCTCGAAGACCGGTTCGTTAATGTGGTGAGGGTGGCCAGTTCCGCTCGATTTCCATCGGATTTTCTTTTGGTAGCCGCCGCGAATCCTTGCCCTTGCGGTTATTTTGGTTCCCAGGTAAAGCCTTGTGTCTGTTCTCCATCAAATATCGAGCGTTATCGGTCGAAAATATCCGGTCCCTTGATGGACCGGATCGATCTGCACGTTGAAGTTCCGGCTTTAAATGCGGAGGAGATAACCGGCGAGTCCGGACCAATCGAAAACTCATGTGTTATCCGAGAGCGGGTTATTAGGGCGAGAAAAATTCAAAGACTGCGTTTATATTCTGAGGGATTGTTCGTTAATAATCAAATGACCATCCGGCATCTCAAACAATTTTGCGTTTTGGATGACTCCGGGAGAAATCTTCTGAGACAAGCCATTAAAAGGTTGGGACTTTCCGCCCGGGGATCCGATCGGATCTTAAAAGTGTCCCGCACAATCGCCGATTTGGAGGGGAGTGAAAATATTCAGCCTTCGCACCTATCGGAGGCCATTGGACTACGTGTCTTGGATAGGGAGTCCCGTTTGCAGCGGATTTAGTTACTTTCGACTATTGACTTTCATTCTTTGAGAACCTAACTTTATATTTAAAGTGAAAATAGCCATAATAAGATGCTTGTACGAATTTACTGGAGGTCATGATGAAAAAGAAAATTTTAACTGAAGTGACGGCCACAGCCTTTATATTTGCGTTGAGTTTTTCTCTACCGGGGTTTACCGCGATTAGAGGTGACGATAATTTTGATCGCGGAAGAGAGGCCGTCGGAGGGGAAGCCGATTCAAATGAAGCCCTATCTGAAACTGGAGGGCCTGAAACAAAAGGAGAATCCTTAGAATCAGCCGAAAAAGAGTCACTGGGA
>JAKLIS010000295.1 GCA_022709485.1 Elusimicrobiota bacterium
GGACAATCAAACTGCCGGAATCATTTCAAATTACTTGTTCGGCCTTCAGACAGCGGCTATCAGAAAGTTAACGGGACGAAATCAAATTGATCTTGTCCGTCTGAATACGCGTTTCTTTTATAACAGCGAATTAAACAGCCGTTGGTTTGTTGTGCCGGGACTGGTGGTGGTTGTAGTGGGAATATTGTCGATATTGCTCACGGCCTTAACGGTGGCCAAAGAGTGGGAAAGCGGATCCATGGAGCTTCTTTTGGCAACACCGGTGAAACCCTTGGAAATTATTGTCGGAAAACTGGCCCCTTTCACCGTTTTGTGCCTCGGGGGGGTCATTTTAGTGTACGCGGCGGCCCGCTTGTGGTTTAACGTCCCTTTCCGTGGAAGTCATGTTTTATTTCTCATTACTTGCCTCATGTTTTTATTGACGATGCTATCGCAAGGTCTGGTTATTTCCGTCATCACCCGGCAGCAGCCATTGGCCATGCAGCTGGCGCAAATAACGGGAATGCTTCCGAATCTCCTTTTATCGGGATTTATTTTCCCGGTTGAGAACATGCCGCCCTTTTTCCAATATTTCACCTCCATCCTTCCGGCCCGTTGGTTTATGGAGATATGCCGCGGTCTTTTCTTAAGGGGCGCCGGGCTTTTTGATTTAACAAAACCGCTTGTCCTTTTAATGGTCCTCAATATTGTGTTTCTGGCGGTGGCAGTCAAAAAATTTAAAAAGGATCTCGAATGATAAACCCCACGTTAAAGGGCTTCATAAAAAAAGAATTGCTTCAGGCTTTGCGTGATGTTCGAATGCGGACGATGCTATTTTTGATGCCCGTTATTCAGATAATTGTCTTTGGTTTGGCCCTTTCAACGGAAGTGAAAAATATCCGCCTGGTTGTTTTTAGCGATCCGCACGATAGTTTGGCCAGAGACATTGAAAGTCGCGCTTTGGCTTCGGGGTGGTTTATTCCGGGGAGGCGCCCATTTGAAGATCCCCCCCAACTTATTCAATCCGGATACGCCGACGCCGTCGCCATCGCCCCGCGGGGGGGATTGGGCCGTTCAATTGAACGGGGGGAGGGAAGAATTCAGCTCCTAGTGGACGCGACAAACGCCATCCGTGCGCGCGGAATTGAAAATTATTTTAACGCCATCCTTCAAAATGTTGTTGAAGACCAGAGATCCGACACGGAGCCTTTGTCAATCGTCCATATGGAGATCAAAATGTTATTCAATCCATCTATGCGGACGCCGGTTTATTTGGTTCCGGGAGTCATGAGTTTAATTCTCGGCCTTTTAACCGTTATATTGACGGCAATGTCCATGGCCAGGGAAAAAGAGATGGGGACTTTCGAAACATTGATTTCCGCCCCAGTGAGCAAATGGGAAGTGCTTTTGGGGAAAACACTGCCCTTTGTCATATTGGCGATGATTGATGTCCCTTTGATTGTGGGCGCTACTTTGGGAATTTTTAAAATCCCGTTCCGGGGAGAGGTTTGGGAACTCTTCATCGCTTCTTTCTTTTTCATTTGCACCACGGTGAGCGTGGGCACTCTCATTTCAACCTTCGCCAAAAACCAGCAACAAGCGATGTTGGGGGGGTTTATCTTTTTATTTCCCGCTATTCAGCTATCTGGGGTCATGGCGCCTTTGGATAATATCCCGTTATTTTTTAAATGGATCTCGTATCTAAATCCGTTAAGATTTTTTGTCACATTATTGAGGAATATTATGCTGAAAGGAGGGGAGCCATCTGTTTTTTGGCCGAATATCGGCGCCTTGGCGCTATTATGCGCGCTATCAATTTTGCTGGCTTCCCGGCGTTTCCAAAAAACTTTGAATTAATTTATCATCCATTTTCTATGAATAACTTTTGGTGCGACAGCCACGCCCACTTGGCTGATGAGAAATTTGATTTGGATAGAAAAGAGACCATTCAGCGGGCCTTTTCTGCCGGCGTCACAACCATTGTCGAAATCGGCGAGGGTCCGGAGTCATGGGAGAAAGCCCAAAAACTATCTGAGCTTTACGATAAAAACATCTGGTGGGCCATGGGGCTTCATCCCTATTATTCAGACCAGTTGAATGACGAAATGTTGGGAAAACTGAGATCTTTTGGGAAACATCCCCGGTTGGCGGCGGTGGGAGAGGTGGGATTGGATTACGCGAAAACAGACATTCCAAAAGATGTCCAGAAAAAATCCCTTCAAAAATTAATTGATTTGGCATTCGAATTAGAAAAACCGCTTGTCATCCACTGCCGTGACGCTTACGCCGATCTGATTCCGTTGTTTCAGGATAGATTTGGAAAGGGAGAGTCCTCTCGCAAAGGAACGCCCCCCGGGGTCATCCATTGTTTCTCGGGAAGCATAGATGACTGTAAAGTCTTGAGCGATCTCGGTTTTTTCATCGGGGTGGATGCGCCCATCACCTATCCCAAAGCCAATTCACTCCGCGAGGCCATTTCGTCAGTTCCTTTGGAAAAAATTGTCCTGGAAACAGATTGTCCCTATATGACACCTGTTCCCTTCAGAGGAAAAAGAAATGAACCATCATATCTGAGGTTTATTGCAGAGAAAATAGCAGAACTGAAGAAAATTACTCCGGAAGAAGTGAAGGAAAAGACGAC
>JAKLIS010000296.1 GCA_022709485.1 Elusimicrobiota bacterium
CTGCCGGAGATGCCTCAGAACAAGAGGGCTGAAACTGGAATACACAACATGCTCCCGCATTCCAATTTTATTGACGATCTGCAGACATTTTTCTTCTATTCCGCCCATGATCTCTTCTTTCACCGCTTCGGTCTTGATTTCAATATTCCATCCGGTCAATTTGTTGGCCAATCGCACGTTCTGCCCGTTTTTTCCGATGGCCAAAGACAACATGTCATCGGTCACCAAAACAAGAGCCAGTTTCCTTTGAGGGTCTATAATCTGAACGGACACCGGTTTGGCCGGGGCCAAAGAAGCGCTGATAAACGCCGCGGGGTCGTCGGAGGCAGCGACCAGGTCGATTCTTTCCCCTTGAAGTTCGTTGATGATAGGTCGTACACGCGACCCTTTGACCCCCACGCACGCCCCGATGGGATCAATCTTGGGATTATTGGATTTGACCACCACTTTTGAGCGTAAACCCGCCTCGCGGACCACCGCCATAACCTGAACGGTCTTTTCATAAATCTCGGGAACCTCTTGTTCAAAAAGGCACTTCACAAAATCATCATGAGACCGCGATAGGAGAATTTCCGGCCCACGGGGCGTTTTTTCCACTTTTAAAACCAGGGCCCGAATTCTCTCTCCGATCGCCCATCTTTCTCTTTTCACTTGTTCTCTCAGAGGAACAATGCCCTCCACCCGGCCCAGATCGACGATGATATTTCGATTGGCAAACCGGTGAACAGTTCCATTGACGAGGGTTCCGATCTTCGGTTTGTACTCTTCAAAAACGGACTCTCGTTCGGTTTCCCGGATTTTTTGGGTTAACACTTGTTTTGCGGTTTGGGCGGCGATGCGACCGAATTCTTCAGCGTCAATGGGAAATTTCACTTCCCCGCCCATTTGGATGGTGGGATCAATTTTTCTCGCTTCCAAAAGACCGACTTCGATCAATTTATCAACGGGATTGGGGACCACTTTCTTTATAACGGAAGCGGTAATCTCCCCATTTTCCTCCACCCGAGCGACAACCTGAACGCCTTCCCCCGCGTGTTTCCGGTAGGCGGAAACAAGAGAGTGTTCAATCATCTTTAAAATCTCTTCTTTTTTTATGCCCTTTTCTTTTTCAATCTGGTCAAGCACGTGGGCCAGTGCACTTTTAATATCCACCGCTTCCTCCTGTTCACACCTATTAAAAATCCCTCAAACCGCTTCTGCTACAAGGCTAATCAAGTCTGATTTTAGAAATCAATTACCGGGTCAAGATGAGCTTTGGCAATCTGCTCATGGGGCAGTTTTAACCGCCTTTTATCTTCCAATTCAACCAAAATGTCATTTTCAAGGGTCCCTATAAGGGTCCCGGAAACGTTTCTCATCCCTTCGATGGGCCCAAACAACCTTATTTTGACCCGTTGACCTGCAAACCGCTGAAAGTCAGCTATCTTTTTTAAAACACGATAAATTCCGGGAGATGAAATTTCTAAATTAAACGCGTGGGGCACCAAATCTTCTTGGTCTAAAAGGGTCCCGATCTTGTCGCTCCAAACCTCACAATCATTGAGATTGAAGCCCCCCGGTTTATCTAGAAAAACCCGCAAAATCCATTGGCCGCCTTCTTTTTGATACGTTAAATCAACTAATTCCACATTTTCAGCGGCCAGACTCTGACTCAAAAGACTTTCCAGCTTCGACAACACAGGTTGCATTAAGTGATCCCTTAAAAATAAAAAAAAGTGGCTTGTGAGGGCCACTTTTCAAGCGCGAGAACGATACTTAATTATAAGGATGCCGTCAAGGAATCGGCCTTTTAGGCGACTCTTTTAGGCCTCTACAGAGAAGTATTTGGCGGATGGATGATGAACGATGATGGCTGACGTCGATTGTTCCGGGTGCATTTGGAATGTTTCTGACAATTCAACGCCAATTCTTTCAGGTTCAAGAAGTTTGAAGATTTTGGTTTGATCTTCAAGACTCGGACAAGCGGGGTAGCCGAAACTATACCGGGAACCTTGGTATGATTGATGAAAAAGATCCCGTATCTGGGGACCATCTTGTTCCCCTATTCCAAGTTCCTTACGCATAACTTTATGCCAATATTCAGCTAAGGCTTCCGTTGTTTCCACGCTCAATCCATGAAGATATAAATAGTCCGTATAGGCATTACTCTCAAACTTTTCCCGGATTCGGGTGCTGATTTTTTTGCCCATGGTGACCAACATCATTCCAATAACATCGGTTTTTCCGCTTGTCTTAGGAAGAAAAAAATCTGAGATAGACAGAAATGGATCCTTATTTTGGCGGGGAAAATTGAAACGAACCAATTCTTTTTGCCGTTGTTCATCAGTGATGATTAAAGAATTACTTTCTGAAAAACAGGGAAAGTAACCATAAACCACCTGGGGCTGGAATAGATTTTCCTGAACAACATAGTCCTTCCACTTTTTGAAAAGAGGGAGCACTTTCTCAGTCATCATTTGATCATATTCATCCCGGCTCATCCGCGGCACGCGTTTAAATCCCCAGCGCACGCGCAGTAACGCGGTTTCATTGATAAAAGGAAACACATCTTGAACCTTAATATCTTTAACGACCTTTGCTCCCCAAAAAGGCGGGTGGGGTATCGCGGGGGC
>JAKLIS010000297.1 GCA_022709485.1 Elusimicrobiota bacterium
GAGATCTCACTCTCATTGGACAGTCCTTTCAAATCAACGCCGAGATTCTTTTTAAATTGATCAGAAAAGGCGGTAAGGTGGCAGAGGCGCCTGTTACCCTGACCGTCCGCCAATTTGGGGATTCGAAAATTAAATTCGGGCGAGAAATTCTTCATCACATGAAGATGTTCGCTCAAATTATTCTTTGGCGGCTGCGTCATCCAAATTTTTAAAATCTTGCCTCTAAGGGCTAAATGAAAAAAAATTCCGCCTTTTATTTTTTAATTTACTACGGATTTGAACAAACTGTGATTGAATCCCAGGTATTGACGCCGGTGTCGCGCTTAAAAAACGAGGGACTGAAAATCACATTAATTTTCATGGAATCATTCCCAAAATGGGTTTCATTCATTTTCGGCGGTAAGGATCGCCAGCGATTTAACACAATTAAGAACTCTCCCATTACGGTATTTCCCCGCATTCCAAAAAATTTCCTTCTTTTGAATTCCATATTGATTTTTTTAAGCCTTATTCCCGATCTATTAACAAAGAAAACTTTGGTCTTTCAAGCCCGCGGGTTTCAAGGGACGGATGTCCTTTTAAAGCTAAAGCGAATGAGTCGGAAGATTAAAGTGATTTGTGACGTGCGGGGTTTGGAATCGGCTGAATATGAATTTTTTGTGAATAAGCATTTTTCTTTTCGGGGTTTTCTTCAGAAAATTTGGCTGAACCAGTTGAAAATGATTGAAAGGAAGGCCATTTTTTATGCAGATCGGTTTTTCTGTGTTTCCCGATATCTAATCGCCAAATTAAAGGAATCCGCCAATAATCCCGATTTTGAATGCCTTTATACTCCCTGCGCGGTCGAGGTTGAAAAATATTCTCAAGCACTCACCCAAAGGGATTTAATGAGAAAAAAACTGGGGGTGGATGGCAAAATGGTCATTCTTTACTCAGGGGCTATCGGCCGATGGCATTTAACCGACAAAGTAATCCAGCTCTTTAAATGGATCTTAGATTTCGAGCCCAACGCGTTTTTCCTGGGGTTAACTCCCTCAGCTGAAAAATTAACCGAAATGTTGCGGGAGTCTCTCGTGCCTGAAAAGGCGTATAAGATTCTCCTTGTCGCATTTCCGGAAATCCCCGAATATCTCGCGGCCGCCGATATTGGATTACTTTTGCGAAAAAAAGATCCCCTTAACCTTTACTCCTTCCCGACAAAGTTTGGGGAATATCTGGCGGCAGGACTGCATGTTGTGACCACCGATGCGATTTTCGACGTAAGGGAAATAATTCAAACGGAAAAGGCGGGGACAATCCTTTCAAACCTTGACGACCCCTTGTTGTGTGTCCAAGATTTAAAAAATGCTGTAAATTCCGCCCAACAGGTATCGGACCGAATATCCATTAGCACCGGGGCCGCCGCAAAATATTTAAGTTGGGACCTGTTGATTCCTCAAATTAAAAAAACCTATCAGGAACTTGCACAGTGATGAAACCCAAAATTGTCATCGTGATGCCGGCTTATAACGCGGAAAAAACCTTAGAAAAAACCATTCAGGCGATTCCACAGGGATCCTATGACGACATTATCCTGGTTGATGATTTTTCCAAAGACAAAACCTTTGAATTGGCTCAGAAATTAGGATTTAAGGCCCTTCGTCATGATAAGAACAGAGGCTATGGAGGCAATCAAAAGACATGTTATAAGGCGGCTCTCGAAGCCGGGGCGGATATCATCGTCATGCTTCATCCAGATTATCAATATGAACCCAGATTGATCCCATTTATGACGGGGCTTATCAAAGAGGACATTTGCGATGTGATTTTGGGCAGCCGGATTCGGACTCGTCAAGAAGCTTTGGCGGGGGGAATGCCGGCGTACAAATATTTTATGAACCGGCTTTTAACCTTTCTTGAAAATATTGTTTTTGGAACCGCGGTTTCCGAGATGCATACGGGATATCGCGCGTTCAGCCGAAAGGTGTTGGAAAGCGTTCCTTTTGAGAAGAACTCGGATGATTTTGTGTTCGATCAGCAAATTATCGCGCAAATCGTTTTTTTTAAATTCAGAATGGGGGAAATACCGGTTCCCACCCGATATTTTAAAGAGGCTTCTTCCATTAACTTTAAGCGGAGCACCGTGTACGGTCTCTCCATTTTGTGGATGTTATTTCGGTTTACCCTTCACAAATTCCGAATACTTAAAAATCCGGCGCTTCAATCCAAAGGGTAATGCAAACGGCCATGACTATCCCCATTCTTTTTGTAATAACTGATTCCGGCGTGGGGGGGTCGGAAAAAAACTTGACTGAGATTTTGGCCCGGGTAAACCGGGATAATTTCGCCATTTGTGGCGTGGTCGTATTAAAATCCAAGCGGGAAATGGGCCGGGATTGGGAGAAGATGGGAATCCCCGTTTTTTACCTCAATATGGGCTCCATTCCCGCCCCCTGGCATATTTTTTCTCTTTGGAAAATTATCCGAAAAACCAGACCCCATATTGTTTTGGCCTTCCTCTATCACTCCGCCCAAATGGCTCGATTGGCGCATTTGTTCGACAAATCCTTTAAACTGATTTCCTCGCCCCGGGTTAATTACCGCTTTGCGTCTAAA
>JAKLIS010000298.1 GCA_022709485.1 Elusimicrobiota bacterium
CGCCGGAGTTCAGGTTTCTATTGTTGAATTACAAGCGCAGCTGATTCCCGGTGAAGACGCTTTTGTAACCAGCACTCTGGCTCAATTTTATGAGGAGAAGGGCATTCGAGTCTTTCTGGAAAACAAAGTATCCAAGATTCAGAAAGGAAAATTGGGCTGGGAAGTTGAACTCTCCAAGGGTGAAAAAATCCAGACGGAAGAAGTATTGGTTTGCGTCGGCCGTTCTCCCCGGCTTGGCTCCCTTCAGCTGGAAAAGGCGGGGATCAAAACCGAAAAAGACCGTCTCATCCTCAATGAATATCTCCAAACATCGAATCCCAACATTTTAGCTGCCGGCGATGTGACCGGTCTGACACGGCTGGCCCACGCGGCGTCAGTTCAAGGGGAAACGGCGGGCGCCAACGCCCTCGGCCAAAAACAAATTTATGACGGGAGCGCCGTGCCGAGGTGCCTCTATAGTTGGCCGGAGGTGGCGAGCATCGGACGGGAAAAATGGGAATTCGACGCCGCAAACACCCCGGTCAAATCCGCCCGGGCTTTTTTTAA
The DNA here is from genome assembly GCA_022709485.1 of Elusimicrobiota bacterium. Lineage (GTDB taxonomy): Bacteria > Elusimicrobiota > Elusimicrobia > F11 > F11 > JAKLIS01. The sequence continues at coordinate 547 of JAKLIS010000298.1, forward strand.
AGGATCCTCCAAAGCTTTGGCGGCTAGGCAAACAGAAGGTTTCGTGCAAATTTTAAGCGATCCAGCCACGGATCGGATTTTGGGAGCCCAAATCATCGGCGCTCACGCCACCGAACTCATCCACGTCTTTGCCGTCGCCCTGAAAAAACAAATGACCAATAAGGAATTGGCTTCCGTGATGTTTGCCCATCCAACTCTGGCCGAAAGCATTAAAGAAGCCGCCTCCAAATGACGATCCCAAAAGATGACAAAATCGTCGTCGAAAATCGACCGTTTCGTCCGCAATTACCCAGTTTTTTAAAACAGCGTATTCCCAAAGGGCGGTTGTTCGCTTCAACAAAAAATTCCATTCAAGATTTTGCTTTAAACACGGTCTGCGAGCAGGCCAAATGCCCGAATCGAGCCCATTGTTTTTCACGGGGGACCCTTACTTTTCAAATTTTGGGCGCCGTTTGCACTCGGTCCTGCGGATTCTGCGCGGAGAAATTTGGACATCCCAACCCTCCGGATCCTGACGAAAACGCCCGCGTCGTGGAAGCAGCCCGCCGCCTTCACCTCAAACATGTGGTTATCACCTCCCCTGCCCGGGATGACATCCAAGACGGAGGAGCCTCCCTGTTCGCCGATTTGGTCAAACGGTTTCGCGCCGAACTTCCGCAGGTCACGGTTGAAATCTTGACTCCTGATTTTGGGGGGAAGATTGAAGCTTTGAAAATCATTTTTGATTGCCGCCCTGATATTTTTAATCACAATATCGAGACGGTTAGGCGTCTTTCACCCAAAGTCCGCTCTAAGGCCACTTATGACCGGACCCTATGGGTCCTTAAAAAGTCAGGAGAGGCGGGTTTAATGGTTAAATCCGGCCTTATGGTGGGCCATGGGGAAACCAATCACGAACTTATTGAAACTTTTAAGGATTTGGCTCAAGCCGGATGCCGTTCCTTGACGATAGGGCAATACCTTCCCCCGTCGGTGCGGCACCTCCCCCTTTTTAAAATTTATACCCCCCAAGAGTTCGATTTCCTCAAGACAGAAGCGTTAAAATTTGGTTTTATTGAGGTCACAGCCGGTCCGCTCGTTCGCAGTTCCTTTCACGCCGACGAAACTGCCGTTCTCCGGAAATAATTTTCAACTCGACCGCGGAAAGCGGTCGATACAGGACAAAATAAAATGAAACGTACCATCTTTTTTGAAAAACATAAGACCTTGGGAGCCAAATTGGTGGATTTCACCGGGTGGGAGATGCCCATTCAGTACACCTCCATCACCGAAGAACACAACGCTGTGCGCAATAGAGCCGGACTCTTTGACATCACCCATATGGGCCAAGTTTACGTGACGGGAGCCGACGCCAAAACCTTCCTCCAATCCGTCATTACCAATGATTTGGAGCGGGCCGGCCTTGGGAAAGGGATTTACGCCCACCTTTTAAACGATAATGGCGGCGTTATCGACGACATTTTCGTCTATCATCTCGAAGAAAACCGGTTTTTGCTTATTGTGAATGCCTCACGACGGGACGAGGATATCCAATGGCTCACCGACCACCGAAACAATCTCAACGTTAAAATCAACGAAGATCCTCTGGGCGCGGCCTTGGCCATTCAGGGGCCCGATGCCATTCCCCTCTTCAACCGCCTTTTGGATGTTCCCCTCTCTCTGGAGCGCTTCGGCATTCAAAAATTGAAAGTGAGAGAGGTATTTCCCTGGGTGTCCCGCACGGGTTACACGGGAGAAGACGGCGTCGAAATCTTCGGGCAACCGGATGATTTGCTCCATATTTGGGATTGGATGATGGACGCGGGCAAAAACGGCGGCCTCATACCCTGCGGGCTCGGCGCCCGCGACACCTTGCGAACCGAAGTGGCCTATCCCTTATATGGCCATGAATTGGATTTGAATCACACCCCGTATGAATCAGGCCTATCTTGGGTGGTCAAACTCAACAAAGGAAATTTTATTGGCCGGGACGCGCTTCTGCGAAAAAAATCGGATGGATTTAAAACGGGACTCTTCGGGTTCAAAGTGGAATCCGGCGGAATCGCCC
>JAKLIS010000299.1 GCA_022709485.1 Elusimicrobiota bacterium
TTTAAATTGGGCGTCCATCCGGAGTTCGTGGGCTTCCGTAATCTGGCTAAAAAAGGAGATGGCCTTGCCCAGCTCACCCTGCCGGAGGGCCATCTCCCCAAGCATATAAATCCCATTGGGAAGATTGACGTCATCGGTAAAAGTCCGCACCAACTGCTCCCACTTTAACCCGGCTTCCTGGAAACGGCCCAATTGAAATTGGATGCATGCCATGCGATGAAGGGCGTACGGGCGAAGTGGGCTCATCATGAATTTGTCAAAAACTTTCCGGTAGGCGTCGTAGGCTAGGTTTAATTCATCCACTTGATAAAAGGATTCGGCCATTTGGAGCTGGGCTTTGTCGGCCCAGTATCCCGCAGGGTCAAGGTCCACGACATCTTTGAAAATTTGTGAAGCGGCAATAATCTGCCCCAATTTCCGAAGCGTCACGCCGCGGAAAAATTGAGCGCCCAAATCGTCCGGAAGCATCGTAAATAGCTCCAACGCTTCTTGGAGGCGATTTCTCTCCATATAAATGAGACCCAACGGGACAACCGCCATATGATTGGTTTTGTACTTGGGGTAGGATTGAAGAAGATCTGTCAAAATGGATTCGGCTTTTTCATGATTCTTCATCGTCATATACGCGAGGCCCTCTCCCAGAATGGCTTCTGACCTTAGAACCTTCGAACCTTTCTGCTTCACCTTTTGAAAATGGTCAATGGAATTCAGGTACTTTTTCATATTGAATTCACAATGCCCGAATCGGAGAGTGGCGTTCATGGCGGCGTAAGTTCCCCCATATTTTTTTATCACGCGAGAATAATATTCCCCCGCGTCAGGGTACTTCTTTAGAGCGAATTTGATTTCACCTAGGGCGAGAAGCGCCTGAGGGGCGAGTTTATGCCCACCAAAGTGGTCTATAAAGCCCTGAAATTCTTGTTCGGCGGAATCCAACCGGCCATTCTCAAACGCTTGAGAGGCCAGATTGAACTGTTGAAGGGGGTCTTCTGAAACGCAAAAAATAGGGGCAGTAAATGCCCCCACGATGAGAACCGAGCGTAAATATGTTTTAAAACTCATTTCAAATCTTCCTCCATTGCCCTCGCGCCATTGATATCCAGGTTCATATCGATGACATCTTTTAGTTTGTTGTTTGGCAAAGCCATGTCGATATCGCCATTAATCACCCACTCTTTTCCGTTTTTATACTTCACGTCAAAGATGTAGGTGTACTTCCCTGCCACCACCGGCTCGCCCACCTGATTCTTGGCGTCCCAAGAAATGACCTCCGGCGGTCTCAAATCTGCTTCAAGCGTCCGAACTTCCTGCCCTTCCGCGTTTTTAATCACCAAACTCCACCGGGCGACAGTATGGTTTGGCGTCGCTGTCTTAAATGCCACCTGGTTCTCAAACCCTGACAAGGGGTAAACAGCCCGGCCTTCTTTGACCGGAGGATCGATTTCTGTCTTGTAAATATTGTGCCAAGCCCATGTAAAAGAGACCTTATTAAAAGCCCCGATATCAGTATTACTGAAAGCATAGTCTACACGAAACGGATTGATTTTTACACCCAAACCAAAAGTATAGCTACGATTGCCGTTATATCCAGCCCGAAATTGAAATAGTTTGGAGGCGGTGTATTCTATGCCCGCGGCGTACTGTGTATTTTCCTGAGCCACTTGAAACGCATCCACAGTCAAAGTCACCTTTTCTTTGAACACCTCTGAAGCCACTCCGGCTTTTTTAACAGGTCTGTATTGATCGGCCGAGGTGTCTAAGGTCATTGAAGGAGAGTTAAAATTTTCGAGCGCAACGCCCAAGCTGAATAAAGAACTGGGCCGATAGATAAAACCCAAATCAAGTCCCATGGTGGTCCCTGAATAACCGGCAATCTTTTGCTGAATAATTTTTAAGTTTAAACCAGCGGCCAAATTCTTGGGAAGTTTGTGAGCGTAAGAAGCGAAAATGACATTGTTCCTCAATTCTTCATCGGACCCCGTCAATTTATTGCCTGCGTCCCGGGTTTCAAATTTATTTGATAATAGGAGGACGTCGGATAAAGCCAGTGAACCCCATTTATCCCCGAGAGGATGCGCGCTGGCGATATAATTCAAATTGGTGTCCATCATCAGAGGCGCGTGCATCGCCATCACTTGGTGTTCGTCTAAAAAGGCCAATCCGGCGGGATTATAATAAGGAGCGGAGGCGTCATCGGCCAATCCGGTGAAGGCGCTTCCCATCGCCATGGCCCGGGCGCCGGCTCCCACTTGGAAGATATCCGAGGCCTGACCATAATATCCTTCAGCTTTAAGAAAGCCGCTCAAAACCACCAAAGCCAGGCTGAGCAAACAAAAGAACCGAAGAATTTTAACCCACCCCCGGTAAATCCGGTCCACTATGGATTTTCCTTCCGGTCTATAAGATTTATATGAATTTTTTATCGTTTTCATTGTTATTTCACCACTAAAATCTTGGTTTTCATCGTTTGTCCTGTTGCCCCGACTTTCATTCTCACTATATATCCACCATTTGCAACAGTTACGCCATCCTGGTTTACCCCCTGCCAAAAGGCCTTGTTATCCGGCCGGGCCTGACCTCCATCCTC
>JAKLIS010000003.1 GCA_022709485.1 Elusimicrobiota bacterium
CATCACGCTGAGGTTGCTTTTCACCGCCAACGACAGGGCGGGGTCGGGAAGACGTTGCTCCACCTCTTCCGGAGTCCATCTTTTGATGGCGTCTCCTTTGATCATCTGCCCCGTGTTGCGGCTCATTAAGTTCTGGATGCTTAAGATCTGAGAGGTTCGTTGCCTGACCAGTTGACTGCGCTTGCGCAGAAGGTCGCGAATGCCTCTGGTCTGGGCCGGATAAATATAGCCCTCTGGTAGAATGCCCAGCCTCAGCAAATGGGCCAACCACCGGGCATCATGCTCATCGTCGGTATATTTCAGCCCTTCGTATTGCTGGACGGCTGCAGTGTTCACCAAATGGACCCGGTATCCCGCCTCCATCAACCCGTCAACCAGCCAGTACCAGTTGAAAGTTGACTCCACTGCTATCCCTTGAATGGCGGATTGATAGGGAGATAGGCGTGAAAGAATCGTCGGCAGGTCGTTGGGACAACGCATTTGTAGTATCACATTGTCATTTTCATCTAACAACACGAGGTAACAATTGTTTGAATGTAGGTCGATTGCTCCGTATAATTTCATTTGAGTCTTCCTCCTTGGGGTGTCGTTTGTTCTTGAGAACACAAACGATTTTATCCCTTGGAGGGGACTCCTAGATGATTATCAAGTCGCTACATGACTCATTTTTTGAGTCAAAAAATGAGTCATGTAGCGACTTGACCCCTTCTTAAGGGCTCCATTCCTTACTAATATCAGCCTCCAATGACAGAGATTACTCAACAAAATCTGGGATTTTCCATCATTATTCCCGCCTATAATGAGACCGATCGGCTACCGAAGACAATGGACCAGGTCCTCGAGTGGGTCAAAACTGTTCCTTACGAATTGGAGATCATCATTGTGGATGACGGAAGCAAGGACGATACGCGGGATATTGCCCGGTCTTTTATGGCCAAAGACAGCCGGGTGAGACTGGTGGAAGAAACCCATGTCGGCCAGATGAACGCCATCTTAAGCGGATTCAAAAAAGCGCGTTATCCTTTGGTCGCCAACATGGAAGCCGATTGCGCCACCCATCCAAGAGAATACGAGAGGTTGATTCCCTATCTCTCGAATTTTGATGTGGTGACGGGGTCCCGGATTTTACGGGGGGACCTGCCGCCCATCGAGGGAAAATCACCTTTTCGGAGAATGATTTCAGCGGGTTTTTCTCGGCTTTATCAGTTGTTTTTTAAATGTGACGTGGTGGATCCCCAGGTTGGTTTCAAAATTTACCGGAGGGAAGTTATTGAAAAGGTTGTTCCCTTATTGACATCCAAACACGACGGAATCAAGAGCGCTGAAATACTCGTGAAAGCCGCCGGGTTGGGATACAAAATAAAAGAAGTCCCGGTGGTTTATTTGCATGATGAGAACTCTCGGTTGGTCCCCAATTTCCCAGTGGTCGTCGTTGCCGGGGTTTTTATAGCCTTAATCAAGTTGTGGTTTGATTGCCGGCGCCAGTATAAAAAAGGCGTCTTTAAGACGCCGCCTCACAGATTCAGTTTTCTCTAATTTAAGGAGTGCATATGCGTATTGTTCGAGCCCCGTTAAGAATAACCCTGGGTGGCGGAGGAACCGACCTTCCCGGGTACTATGAAAAGTACGGCGGTTTTCTTATTTCAGCCGCCATTAATAAATTTATTTATCTCACCGGTTCTTCCCGCCCCTTTGACCGGAAATTCTGGCTTTCTTATTCCAAATTGGAGGTGGTTGAAGACGCCAAGGACATCCATCACGAGCTATTTCGAAAAAGTTTGGAAAAATATCATTTCAAAACCGGCGTCGAAATTCATTCAATATCGGAGGTTCCGGGAAACAGCGGGATGGGCTCGTCCGGGACTTTTACCGTCGGCGTTTTGACGCTGTTAAATTCTCTTTCAAAGATCGAGGTGTCCCGAAAAGAGGTCGCTGAGACCGCTTGTCAAATAGAAATGGTGGAATTGGGTCGATCCTGCGGGAAGCAGGATCAATATGTTGCCGCGATGGGCGGCATTATTGCCCTGGACATCGACACCAAGGGTCATGTTAAAGTCACCCCATTAAGATTGGAAGAAGAGGGTGTGAAAAGACTTCAGAATTCCCTTTTAATTTATCACACAGGCGTATCCCGCGACGCCAATGTCATTTTAAAGCGCCAAAATCAGGCCTTGAAAAAAGGGGAGAAGAAATCCCTCGCCAACATGAAACGGATTAAGGAAATTGGATATGAATCCCGCCAATCCTTGGAATCCGGACAATTTGACGTGTTGGGGGAACTAATGGACGAGCATTGGCGGCTTAAAAAAGAGATGCATCCGGACATGAGCAACCCTGCTATCGATAAAATCTACGCCAAAGCCAAACAAGCCGGGAGCTTAGGAGGGAAAGTCATGGGCGCCGGCGGCGGCGGATTTTTTGTGTTTTATGTCCCCTTGTCAAAGCAGGTCGAATTCCGCGGGCAATTTAAAAAACTTAATTTAAAGGAGTTGGACTGGCATTTTAACCAATCCGGTTGCGAGGTTATATTCGCGAATTAATCCTTTCACCGGCCCTAACCTTGTTACAGTCTAATCAATGAAATTATGGCGCCCAAACCAAAAGTAGGCATTATTGGCGGGGGAATATTTGGAACTTCCGCCGCCATCGAACTGTCAAAAACCTGCGACGTTGTTTTATTTGAAAGAGGCCCTGAGCTTTTGCGGGGGGCCACCTATGCCAATCACAACCGCCACCACTATGGCTTTCATTATCCGCGAAGCCGGGAGACAGCCCTTCAATGTTTATCCAGCCGCCCGGAATTCGAGGCGATCTATGGCGAGTGCTTGGATTTCGATTTCGATCACTATTACTGCGTTTCTTGGGAAAACACCAAAACAAGCCCTGAGAAATATCTCCAATTCTGCCGGGAAATGAAACTGGATTTTGAGGAAGTTAAACCCAACCCGGAGATTCTCGATCCCAAAAAAATCGCTCTTTGCCTCAAAAGCCGGGAAGGGGTATATGACATCAATAAACTTCGGGCCCTGGTCATTAAGCGAATCAAAGAAGCCGATGGTATAAAAATTTATATGAATTCGCCGGTGATTCACGGGTCTTTTAAAGGGGATCAGAAAATATTAACAGCACTTGTCGACGGGAAAGAAAGAAAAATGGAATTTGATGTCGTGGTGAGCGCCGTGTACGGGCACACCAACCAGTTTTGCGATTGGTTTGGTTTTAAAAAACAAAGCTTTCAATTCAACCTTCAAGAACTGGACGTGGTGGAACTGCCGTTAAAACGGAGAATCGGCGTGACGGTTCAAGACGGCCCGTTTCCCTCTATCATTCCCATCGCGAATTCTTCTCAATACCTGATGGCCCACGTCATCGAATCTCAACTTGTCCGAGAGATCTCATCGGCGGACATTCCTCTTTTATACCGGACCTCCTATGTGGAATCCAATTGGTCTAAAATTCTTGAGGTTTGCCGTGAATATATTCCGATCCTGGATGAGGTTAAATATGTTAAATCTATCTTCGTCGATCGCGTTGTGGATTCCAACCGGCTGGCGGACGATGCGAGACTCACCGAAATTTTTGACCATGGAAAAAAATGCTTTTCCATCTTCGCGGCGAAGGTCATCACTTGTGTGACGGCCGCAAAAAAACTGGCGAATTTGATTGGTAAAAATTAAATGAAAAAAGTGTTGGTTCTTGGATATAAAGGGTTCATTGGTTCCGGTCTCTATGAATTTTTTGAGTCCCGTGGGCCGGTCGTCGGTTGGGGACGGGAAGAAAATATTTTCAATTTGGACCCGGAGAAGCTCCAGGAATTGGAGGTCGATTTGGTTGTCAACTGCGCCGTGGAAACCGATCGGTCGACGCCTTATTTTATCCCCGGTTCTCGCACGGATGAAATCAACGTCCAGGGAGCTCGGTATTTGGCCAAGATTCTCAAAGGCTCAAACATTGGGTGGATTCAAATTTCCACCAAAGATGTATTCGGCCCTGTCTATCGAGTGGGAGATGTGACCGATCGGGAAACCGGGTATTATCCCAAGTTCCTGGTGGACGACGTGCGTCCTTACGAACCTCAAACCAATTACGCGAAATCGAAACTCATGTCTGAATTTATAGCGGAGAGCTATTCCAAATCGACCGTGATCCGTTTATCCTCCTGTTATATCGCGCATGGCCATAAGCGGGCGAACTGGATCGTCAATATGATCCGCCAAATATCCAAGGGAGAAGTCATCCATCTTTCAAATGGCGGAAAACAATTCCGGGACCCTCTTTATGTGGACGATTTGGGAAGGCTCATTGAATCAGTGAGAGACAATAAAAGGTGGGGTCTTAAAATGAACGCCGGCGGCGGACCGGATAACGTTTTTTCAATATTAGAGGTGGCCTTGATGATTGATCCAAGGGTCAAATATAAGAAAGTCCCTGGGGATGATTACGGGTTTGCTTTCAACAACCGCCTGGCAACCGAAGGAAATGCTTGGCGGCCCACGGTGAAACTTCAAGAATATATGCCAGAGCTGATCCGGCGCATTAAATCAGAATTGGAGCGCGTATGAAGGCCATCATTCTCGCGGCGGGAAAAGGAGAGAGATTGGGGGAACTCACCCGGGAGACTCCCAAGCCCATGATTCCTGTTTATGGAAAGCCCGTTTTGGAGCACAATATTCTTCTTTGCAAAGAGCATGGAATCAAAAATATTTTTATAAATCTCCACCACAAACCTGAATCCATCCGGACCTATTTCGGCGACGGATCCAAATGGGGCGTCAATATCACTTACAAAGAAGAACCCGCCATTCTTGGGACCGCCGGAGCGGTTAAAAATTTTGAAAACGAACTGGGAGGCGGGCCATTTTTTGTCATCTACGGCGATAATTATTCGCAATACAATCTCACCAAAATCGCCTACGCCCACCGGGCCAAGCAGGCGGCTTTAAGCATCGTTATTTTTGAGCTTACCGATGTGTCCAAAAGCGGCGTGGCTGTTATGGAAAAAGATGATCGAATCATAAAATTTGTCGAAAAACCCGTGGAAATCCCGCCGCCCAGCCGTTGGGTCAACGCGGGAGTTTACGTCATGGAATCTTCGCTTTTAAGCGAAATCCCAAGCGGATTTTCCGATTTTGGAAAAGACATTCTTCCTCAGCTCATTCAAAAAAATTACCCCTTATATGGGATTCGGGTTGAGCAGCCGGTGGTGGCCATTGATACCCCGGAACTCTACCGCCGATCACTCACGCGGGCGGTATTTTTTGACCGGGACGGCGTTTTAAATGAGGCGGTTATTAAAGACGGGAAACCCCACCCTCCATTAAGCATAGGAGAGTTGCGCGTGTTCCCGGGTTTAAAGCAAAGGCTGATGGCTTTAAAGTCCAAAGGGTTTTTACTCATTGGCGTGACCAATCAGCCGGATGTGGCGCGAGGCGAAGTATCAAAAATGGCGGTCGAAGAAATCAACGACCGGGTCAAAAGGGATTTGGGGCTGGATGATTTCAAAGTGTGTTTTCATGATGACAAAGACAACTGCGCTTGCCGGAAACCCCGGCCGGGACTTTTTCAAGAAGCCGCTCAAACTTGGGGATTGGACTTAAAAGCCAGTTATGTCGTGGGAGACCGGTGGAGAGACGTCGAGGCGGGCGCCTCTGCCGGATGCCAGACGATTTTTATCGATTACGGATACCAAGAAAAACAACCCGACGGCGCGGGCACCGTCGTTAAAACTCCCTATGAAGCCGTCGATCATATTCTTGCCTTGGAGAAGTGAGATGAAATTAGACGATCTTAAAATCAAAATTTTTGCCGATGGGGCGGATAAATCCGGAATACTGGAAATGAACGCCAAGCCGTGGATAAAAGGGTTCACCACCAATCCCACTTTAATGCGAAAAGCGGGCATTTCCGATTACGAATCTTTTGCCAAGGATATTTTGAAAGTTATTAAAGAAAAACCCATTTCATTGGAGGTTTTTTCCGACGAATTGGCCGAAATGGAACGTCAAGCGCTTAAAATCGCCGCTTGGGGGAAAAATGTTTACGTCAAAATACCGGTTACCAATACCCGGAGGGAAAGTACGGCGCCGATTATCGATCACCTTGCGCGCGCGGGGGTTCGATTAAATATCACGGCTGTCATGACCCTGCCGCAAGTCAAGGAACTGGCCAAGGCCCTTAAGCCGGGGCCGGGCTCCATCATTTCAGTTTTCGCCGGCCGAATAGCCGATTCGGGACGGGATCCACTACCCATTATGCAAGACAGCCTCGCTTTTATGAAAGATTTTCCCAAGATCGATCTTCTGTGGGCCAGTCCGCGCGAGATTTTAAATATTGTTCAAGCCGACGCCATCGGGTGCCAAATTATTACTGTGACCAACGATCTATTGAAAAAGTTGGATTTGTTGGGCAAAGACTTGACCGAATTTTCTCTCGATACCGTCAAAATGTTTTATGACGACGCCCAAAAGGCGGGATATAAGCTGTGATTTTGATGCCGGACCGTTTGTTAAATCTCAAATTTACTTACGACGGCCTTGTAAAAACAGGAATTCCTCTTGTGGGATTTAACGGGACAAATCTCTACGCTGGCGGAGCCGTGGATGATATCGGGATTTATTATTTTATCCCCAAATTCGCAACATTTTTTAATCTCCCTTTTGATCAGGCGGTCTCTTTATTTTACGGTGGTATTCTTCTCTGTTCATTTTTTATCGCCTCGGCCGCCGCGTGGTTTTTCCTCAAAAGCCGCTTGGCAAAAATTTATGCCATGTTTTGTTTCCTTGTCTTAACAATCCTCCCATGGAAATTCGGAGACAATTACACGTTTCTTTCAACCACCACCCTCGTTACAGTCCCCGTGTTTTTGGCGGCGTATGACCGTTTAAAGAATATGAGATGGATGGGAGGCATTTTGTTCATGCTGGGGGTTGTTTTAAGCTTGGGCAATTTCCTTCGGTCTCATGCTGGAACAGGCGCCCTCATTTTTATTTTTGTATTGGTCTTTTTTCATAAAGAATGGGATTTAAAAAGGAAGACACTGTTTTTAATTATTTTGGGTTTGGGAATGGCGTGCCCAAAGATTTATTTTCAACATTTGATTAAATCCCGAAATCAATTTCTGAAGGAAAATGTGGCCGGATATACTCCGGTTCCTGCCCGCCATCCGCTGTGGCATAGCGTTTATTTGGGTCTCGGGTTTCTGAATAACGAATACGTCAGGGAGGGTATTGACGACTATGCCTTTCAAAAAGCGCGTTCAGTAAAGCCGGAGGTGATTTTATATTCCCATGAGTACGAATCAATTTTGAGGAATGAGGTATTTAAGATTATTAAAAGCCATCCCTATTTCTTTATGAGGACGATTTTCACAAAACTGGGGGTGTTGTTTATGTACTTTCTATTGATTGCCAACATTGGATTTTATTTTGCCATCCGTCTTCCAAAACCTCGGGAATTCGATTTCGCATATTTGGGGGGGATGGCCGCCCATGCGGCCATTGGCCTTGCGGTCACCCCTTACCATTTTTATGTCTTGGGATTTTTGGCATTTTCGGCCTTATTCGGTATTCATAGCGTGGATTTCTTTATTTCCTCAAAAAGGGATGTTTTTAACCTATCTTAAAGCGATGGCCCCAGTTTCTTTTTAGCGTTTCGATGCGACAAATCAATTTGAATTTTCTTCACTCTCCTTTCATCTCCATTTTGGACGGTTGTTAAAATTACCTTTTGCCGCGCCCTGAAAATTTGGCTCATGGTCGGAAAATATGGTAAAAATGTCGCCTTCAAACCAAAAAGTTCATTTTTTCGTTGGACAGTCCCACCGCTTTTCGTTGATTTCACCGAGTATGCTCATAGATAGAATGTTTCTTACTGCTTCGCACTCGGCCCATTAAGAGAGCCTTTAAGTAAAAGTCTAATGTTTGGAATTTTCTTAAAAAGGATCTGTTTTTCTTTGTATGAGAATTGAATCAGAACCCACAATCCAAAGAGACGCCGAAAAATTATGGCCTGAATTTGAAACTCAGGAAGAGGAGACTCTTCTTCAGAGGCCTTCTCTCAATGTTTTAGATGAGATAAAGATCCTTAAAAAATTTCATGAGCCTGCCGCCGGGAATAAGCGAAATAGGCGGCCATTTTTGTTTGTTCTAGCCATGTTGTTGGTGTCTCTATTTGGGGTTTTGGAGTATTTCCGCCCCTTTGGGGACGCGGTGAAAACCGGCCTTAGAAAATCCAATAGGCCTCAAGCAAGCCTGGCGGTCTCTCAAGACAAACCCGAAACCATGGGGTATTCAAATTTTCTTGATCACCTGCCGCCTTTAACCGATCCCCAGATTTCTCACATGAAAAAAACCCTGAAATTCATTTATCGAAATATTAATCCCAAGACTCATCTGGCCTATAGTCATCCCGGCGATCGCCGCCTCCGGTATTGGAGCGTGATTTATGATGATGCGATGCGCGCGATCCTCCATATGAACACGGGAGATATATCAATGGCCAGGAAAACCATCGATTACTTCATTGAGAACCGAGCCATCCATAAAAACGGTTGGGTTCTGAAGAATGGCAGAAAAATTTTACGGGAGGGATGGATTGTCAATATCGTCGATGCCGCCGAAGGCCGGCCGGGGGGGCGGGGGATTGAACATATCGCGCATGTCGGGCCGAATGTTTATGTGGGGATTGCCTCTCTCCATCTTTATCGCATGACGGGGGATAAAAAATATCTGCAATTTGCCCGAAACCGGTGGGAGCTGGTTAAAACCCTTCAAAACGAAAACCCAAAAGATCCCAATTATGGCGGTATTCGCATGGGTCCCATGGGAAGTCCCTATAACCCCCAAGAACAAAGGCTGGATTTCAAACGGGACAACCCCTCTTGGTTTCAATTCTACAACGGGGAGCACGCCGCCGATTTTATGGCTTTCTGCGATCTTTTATATCAAGTTGATAAAGCAAACGCAGACCGTTATCAAAAAGCGTCTGACCTTATCAAAGTTTGGGACCGGAAAATTTATGACCGCAAAAACCACCTCTTTTTTATCGGAACCACGGAAGTGGCCTATTTTGAACCGAATATTGGCGAATGGATTGAGCCCGGCGTGGTTCCCATTCATCCATTGGATACCACCGCTTTAAAAATTTCTGCTTACGGCGTGGATGGTTTAAACAAATTTGAGCCCCAAGGGGCCCAACTCATTCGAAAAGCCGTTGATGACCATTTTAAAGTGACCGTCTCGAAAAAAGGAAAAGGAAATGAAGTATCGGAAATTTCTGGTTATGACTTCGTCACGCATTCAGTTCGAAAAAAGCTGATTCTTTATATCGAAGAAGGTAAGAATGAAGATATTAAAGTGATTAAGGGCCGAGGCCGGGAGCCGCTTATGTCCGATGAGTGGTCTACCTGGGTGGCCTTGGCGGATTTACGCTTGGCGCAAGATTATCTGTCGAAAGGTTTCGTAAAAAAAGCCGAGCATGTTTTATCCCTGTATAAAGAAAACGCTTTGATTAACGGTTTTAAAGGCGCCTATCCGGTCGAAAACGACGCTTTGGCTTACCCCTACGCGCAGTCAATGCCTTATGCGCTTAATAAACCGGTGGGATTCGGTTGGAACACTCATCACAAACCATTTGCCGTCATTGGGGGAATATCACGGACTTTGGGGGCACTCCGGTTTGATTCGTTTCAGTTAAACGGGGGCCAATTCAGTCTCCGGCGCGATTTGGGCGCTTATCAATTGGCCGATAACATCAAACACAAATCCAAGGAAGGAATATTCACCGAAGCCGAATTATTTCTTGAAGACGCCTGGTTGTATGTAATGAAAGGCCGCAAATTGCAGGGTTTAGAAGCCAAAGATTATTGGACCCGAGCGGCTGAAGCGGCTGAAAGCATGTTGAATCAACATCCGGATTGGTGCCGAATTGCCGAAAGCCAGAACAAAATGGCCGCCATTTCAGGTGACAAATATCCTTTGTATGGGCGGGATAAGGTTTCGATTAAAGATTTGGAGCCTTTATTCAGAAAATATTGGGCCCTTTACCATGTGGGGACCGCGGAATTTGTCCGTTTCATAGCCTATTCCGAGTTGGCCAAAATTGCAGGCAACTGGGGGGATTCTGGCGCCCGGGTTAAAGCAAGGGACAACGCTATCGATGCTGTCACTAAAATTATTTACAAATACCCGTATGCCCAAGCTTTTGACAAACGCGGGTGGATGTGGCAGCCCGTGAATTCTGTCAGTGAATACCTCGGGTTCAATAAATACTCTTCCGAACAGTATCTAGAAAAATTCTGGACCTCTTCCGACCAAGTGGCGGACAATTTCTATTATCCCCTTCTTAAAGCCATAAACGACACCCTTTAATAAGTCCACACCCAAAAACAATTAAAAAGATCCCCTCCCTAGCCTCTGCCTGCCGGCAGGCAGGCTTCCCACTCAAGAGACGCGGGAAGGGAATCCCAAAAGGACCCCTGGGAGCATTCGCTCTGCCCATGCTCCCGCCGCTGGCTTGTTGCTCCTGTTCGTCCCAACAGCGGCCCCTCCATGTCTTGTCAATGGAGGGCCTGCCGACAGGCAGAGGTCGAGGGAGGAATTTTTTATCGAATTAGGGAATGAATATGAAGGTGAGGCCGATGGTTCCGAGAATCCAGTAATCGAAAGGAAGGCCGAGAAACCAATGTTTATGCCACCAAATATTTTTGAAGCCGAATTTTCTCCACCCAAAATTGGGATTTAGGATAAACCAGAGAACATCTTCCATCACCCAAAAAAGATAATACCCGCCGATGACATTTAATTCTTTTCTTATTGACCAACTTTCAACCCAAACGATGGGCATGTGAAAAATAAAAAAAACAACCGAAAAAGCCCACAGGTGATAACCCGTCAGAGGACGACCGCCGTAAAAAAGATCCAAGAGGATATGTTTGTCAATTTTCCAGGTGGGGAGGTTAGAGGCCCATCCATGGGGCCCTTCAATTTCAATTTCCATTTTGGCCCAGAAAAAAGCGCCAATGAGAATATAAAGAATATAGTTCAGTTTCATTTAAGCAAGCTGGTCTCAGCGGCGACGAGGGCGATGGTTATAGCAGCCGATGGTTTGGAATATTTTAAAGCGTTGTTTTTCATCTCAGTTATTTTTTTGGGGTCTTCCAATAGATTCCTTAACTTCGAATTTAAATCGTTTAAAGAATTGGCTATCACGCCGGCTCCAATCGACTCCATAAATTCGCAGTTTTTCTCTTCCTGCCCCGGAATTACCGGGTAAAGCAACATTCCATTTCCTTTGACCATGCATTCGGATACTGTAAGGCCGCCCGCTTTGGAAACCACGATATCCGTAACACTTAAAAGTTCATGCATGTTGGTGACATATCCGAAATGAATGGTTTTCACGAGATCGGGCGCTTTTATGTCTTTGAGTTTCGCGAGAAGTTTAGCGTTTTTCCCAGAAACTGTGATGATTTGTAATTTTTTATCCATCGAAAAAATGGATTTGACGGTGGATGCCAAATCTCCGAATCCCAATCCTCCGGACAAAATGAGAACCGTGGGGACATTAGATTCCAGCTCCAACGTTTCTCTCAATTTTCCGGCGTTCGTTGTTTGAGAAAATATAGGGCTAATGGGAATTCCCGACACGGTGATTTTAGACCGGTTGACACCTTGCTGGGTGAGCTTCTCGGAGGTTTTTTCTTGAGCCACATAATAGCGTTCAATATTTTCTTCCAGCCAAAATTGGTGGGCGTAAAAATCAGTCACAATGCAATGAACCGGAATTCTGAATCCTCTTTTTGAAATGATGGAAAGGATTTGGGGAACGAGAAAATGGGTGGTGAGAATCAAATCCGGTTTGAATTCATCAATGAACCTTAAAAATTTTCCGCAGAGTAAGGCTTGAAGATAATTCACTAAATAGGAACCAAAGGCGTTCGGTTTGTTGGTTGAATAAAAAAGGCCTCCCCACAGCCGGGGGAACCGGTTGGCGGCCAAAGAATAACCTCCCACATAGAATTTTTTAAAAAACCGGGGGACATAATCCATGATGTCGATATGACGGGTTTCGATGGAAGGATAATTTTGATTCAAAACCGCTTGAACGGCATCTGCCGCGCGCACATGGCCCGAACCGGCGGAAACAGAGGTCAATAAAATTTTCATTCAATGAGGTCCTAAAATTTAAGGTCCCCAAGTCTATAAAAAGGGGGAAGAGGCCAAAATAATATTCATCTAACCTGTCTTGAACAAATCAAAATTGTTATATAAGCCACGTAAATTCAGATTAAAGAGGGGGAAAAATGATAAACAGCGAGGCCATATCCAAACCCAATTTAAGGGGCATTGGAGAGTTAATTAAAGCCAGTTGGGATCTCTTCTTAAAATTATTTTTCAAACTTTTTGTTATTGCGCTGTTGGGCGGGATTGTGCTGGGAGGTTTGGCCCTGATGTTTATGGGATTCGGCCTTATGTTTGGGAAATTCCCTACGGAGTTAGCCTCTTTTTCCGGACCTTTAGTGGCGGTTTTTGGGCTTGGAGCGGGGATAAGCACCTTGATCCTTATATGGGTGACTCTTTCCCTGATAATAGCCATCATTAGGCCGGATTTGGGCTCGGCCGGGTGCCTTCGGATGGCGATTGATAGATACGGCGGTTATCTTTGGCTTTCCATTTTGACTGCGGGCATTATTTTTTTCGGCTTCCTGCTTCTTTTTGTACCGGGAATACTTTTTTCAATTTGGTTTATTTTCGGAGCCTATGTTTTTGTCGAAGAAGGCCGTCCCGGGCTTGAAGCCTTGAAGAGGAGCCGTCAATTGGTATCGGGGTACGCATGGCCGGTGTTCGGCCGATTATTGATTTTATGGCTCATTATGCTGGGGGTGTCAATCATTCCCATCATCGGTCGGTTTTTACAGCTTTTGACAGGTCTTTTTTCGTTTGTTTATTTTTATCTTATTTATAAAAACCTCAGAGATTTAAAAGGTTAGTAGTAAATATTTTCGGCCGGGAGATTACCTCCCGGCCGTATTAAAACTCTCCAAAAAGCTTCTTATTTCTTGAAAGTTTCTTGAATCTGGGTGGCCTGTTCGAGGTGATTTTTCAGCTCCGGCAAAATTTCACTTACCAAATCCTTCACATCCTGAGATTTAAGGTCCTTCTGGGCGTCCTCTAAGTTCTTGATATCTTTCTTATGGTCATCAACCATTCCATCGATGAATTCTTTCTCAAACTCATCGCCCGTCTTGGTATCCAAATCTTTTTTGTGAAGTTTGTCGGCTCTGATTTCTTTGAGCTGGAAATTGCTTCGTTTGGCAATATCCTTCACTTTTTCATCAGCGTCAAGGTGGTGGGCCAATACCGCGTCGGCATAACTTTGGACTTCGCTTGAAGCGGCTTTATTCTTGGCTTGTTGGCAAAGGCTGATTTCTTTTAAGTTAGATTTGTGAAGATCTTCCAATACCTTTTTGTCTTTGCTTGAAAGAACCGTGTTTTGCTGATTCTCTGCGTGGATGCTGTTTCCCAAAAAAGGAATGGCCAAACCCGCAAAGGTAAATGCGATTGTTAAAAATATCCGTTTTGTCATACGTCCTCCTAATTAAATTGCTGCTTGTAAACTATACGCTTTGAAGGGCGAATGAGTTCGGGGGAATTTGGGCAGGGAGGAAATTTTAGAGAGTCACTTGTAAAACTATCCGCCAGGAAATGGTGTTTCCACCATTTCCTGGCGGGGTAAAGAACTTAAACCAATCCTTGATCAATCATGGCATCGGCCACCTTCACAAAACCAGCAATATTGGCGCCTTTGACATAATTAACGGTGTCTCCCTCATTTCCATACGTCACGCACTGTTGGTGGATGGCGACCATGATGTTATGGAGCCGGGTGTCCACTTCTTCAGTGGTCCAGGAGAGACGCATGCTGTTCTGAGACATTTCCAACCCTGAGGTGGAAACGCCTCCCGCGTTGGACGCTTTGCCGGGAGAGTAAAGAATCTTGGCCTCTTGGAAAACTTCAACGGCTTCCGGCGTCGAAGGCATGTTGGCGCCTTCAGCGACACAGACGCAGCCATTTTTGACCAACGTCTTCGCGTCATCTGCGTCGATTTCATTCTGAGTGGCCGAGGGGAAAGCAGCGTCGCATTTAATGCCCCAGGGCCTTTTCCCTTCAAGATATTCGCAGTTGAACTTCTTGGCGTATTCTTGAATGCGGCCGCGGCGGACATTTTTGAGTTCCTTGACGTATTTTAATTTCTCGGCATCGATGCCTTTGGGATCGTAAATGGTCCCGTTGGAATCGGACAATGTCACGCATTTGGCGCCCAATTGATTAAGTTTTTCCACAGTGTACTGGGCCACGTTTCCGGAACCGGAAACGGCGCAGATTTTCCCTTTAAGCGATTGGCCGCGTGTCTTCATCATTTCTTGCGCGAAATAAACGCATCCGTAGCCGGTGGCTTCCGGACGAATGAGAGATCCGCCCCAAGTTAAACCTTTGCCGGTCAAAACGCCGGAGAACTCATTCCGAAGCTTTTTGTACTGGCCGAAGAGAAATCCGATTTCTCGTCCGCCCACGCCGATGTCGCCGGCGGGAACGTCCCAGTCCGGGCCGATATGTTTGGAAAGCTCCGTCATGAAGCTTTGGCAGAATTTCATCACTTCATTGTCGCTCTTTCCTTTGGGGTCAAAGTCAGAACCCCCTTTGGCGCCGCCCATCGGAAGGGTGGTGAGGCTGTTTTTGAAAACTTGCTCAAACGCCAAAAACTTCAAGATGCCCAGGTTCACGCTGGGATGAAAGCGCAGGCCCCCTTTATATGGCCCAATAGCGCTATTCATTTGAATACGGAACCCGCGGTTGATTTGAATTTCGCCTTTGTCATCCAACCAGGGAACTCTAAACATCAACACTCTTTCTGGTTCCACCATCCGGTCCAAAATTTTCTGGCTCTGGTATTTTGGGTTTTTTTCAATATAAGGCATGACGCATTCCACCACCTCTCGAACAGCCTGGTGAAATTCGGTTTCTCCGGGGTTTTTGGCGATGACTTTCTTCATGAATGATTCTATTTTGTCCGATGACATACCTGCTCCTGTCGATTTGGCATTAGATCCGACTCCTGCGCGCGTTTCAACATTTGTTGGCATAACCAACTCCTTTTGTATTTTCAAGATTTGTTCCCGACGTTGGCGCCAAAAGGCGATTGATAATGCCTTGAGCCGCCCGTTTGGCCATTCCCATGGCTTCAATCACTGTTCCCTCTCCGCCGACGATATCGCCCCCCGCAAACACATTTTTGATCGATGTTTCCATGGTTTGTGGGTCAACAATCACATCGCCGTTTTTGTCCGTGGTGAGTTCAGGCGTGACCTTGGGAAGGATGGCATTGGCTTTAAGACCGATGGCCACCACCGCCAAGTCGCAATCCAATTCAAAGTCGCTTCCCTTAATTTCCACGGGCCGCCGTCGGCCGGAGGCATCGGGTTCTCCGAGTTCGCAGGCGACGCATTTTAGTTTCTGGACCAAGCCATTGGCATCTCCGATAAATTCCTCTGGTTTGACCAAAAATTTGAGTTTGAGCCCTTCTTCTTTGGCGTGCGCGATTTCCAACCGGCGGGCGGGCATTTCCACCTCGGATCGGCGATAAACGAGGGTGGTGTCTAGGGGAATTCCGCGCATTTTTTGAAGCCGAAGCGCCACCCGGGCCGCGTCCATGGCGGTGTTTCCGCCGCCCACGACGATGACATGCCGCCCAATATTGACGGGGGTATGATAATCCGGGAATTTAAAAGCGCTCATGAGATTCGCCCGGGTGAGGAATTCGTTGGCGGAAGTGATATTGCCGAGGTTTTCACCCGGAATTCCCAAAAATGTGGGGATCCCGGCGCCCAGGCCCAAGAAAATGGCGTCGAAGCCTTCATTCTTAAGCTCTTGAAGGGTTTTTCCTTTGCCGATAATGCTATTGGGCTTAAATACAACGCCGATTTTTTTCAAATAATCGATTTCAAAATCCAGTATCGAATGCGGCAAACGAAAGGGGGGAATCCCATAACGGAGAACGCCGCCGGTTTTGTGAAGGCTTTCAAAAATAGTGACTTGGATCCCTTTCCGCGCGAGTTCTCCGGCGCAGCAAAGACCCGCCGGTCCGGACCCCACAACCGCCACTTTAAATTTCGATAGGTCCTCTGAGGTTTCAGATGGAACCATCCAGCCGTTGTTGATGCCCATTTGGCCCGTGAATCTTTCGAGAAAATGAATATTGATGGAATTATCTGAGGCGAAGGGGCTCCCTTTCCGGGTCAAAATGCAGGCCTTTCGGCATTGATATTCTGCCGGGCAGACCCGCCCGCAAATGGAGGGAAAATTGTTTTTCTCCCGGATGGTAAAGTAGGCCCCTTTGTAATCTTTCTGGGTGATATGGTGAATGAACCCTTTGATATTGATTCCGACGGGGCAGCCGTTAATGCAAACGGGATTTTTGCATTGAAGACAACGGGACGCTTCAGTGAGGGCTTCCTCTTCAGAATAGCCCAGAACCACTTCATCAAATCCGGCCACCCTTTTTTCGGCTTCGACTTCTCTGACTTTAACAGGTTCTTTTCTCATTTTTATACCCTGCCTAAATGGCAAATATGTTTTTCTTGTTCGACAAAAACTTGATTCCGCTTGGTGAGTTCAGCCCAATTCACATCATGGGCGTCAAATTCAGGGCCGTCCACACAAGTGAACTTTGATTCACTGCCGATGGTCACCCGGCAGCCGCCGCACATGCCGGTTCCGTCCACCATGAGGGCGTTTAATGAAACCAGAGTTTTAACGTTGGCGGCCTTGGTGGTTTCGGCGACCCGGCGCATCATGGGGATGGGTCCCACCGCGTATACGATCTTTGGAAGGGGACGTCCCGATTCCAGAATTTCCTTCAAGACGTCCACAGTGAATCCTTTCCGGCCGTGGGAGCCGTCGTCGGTGGTCACATAAAATTCGTCCGAAACGGCTTTGAGTTCATTCTCTAAAATAAGCAAATCTTTGGTCCGGGACCCCAGGATGGTGATAAGGCGGTTTCCGGCTTCTTTGAGGGCTTTGGCGACCGGGTAAATTTCCGCGATTCCAACCCCGCCGCCAATCAAGACCACCTCGCCGAAATTTTGGATGGGGGTGGCGTGCCCCAAGGGTCCCACCAGAGCGTAAAGCGAATCTCCCACATTCATGCTTCCCAGGAGTTTGGTGGAAAAACCCAATTCTTGAACGATTAAAGTGACGGTTTTATCTTTTTTGTTCGTGTCGACGACGGTGAGAGGGATGCGTTCGCCTTCTTCCTTAACCATGAGCATGATAAATTGGCCGGGTTTGGCTTTGAGGGCGACGTCTTCTGCGGTGATAACAAAACGTGTAATCCGGGCGCCTTGATATTGGCCCAATATTGATTTTTCAACAATGCGTGTCATGTCTGATATGGCTCCTTTGGGATGGGGGGCACAAAAAAAGACACCCTTTCAATGTGAATAAGACCTCACAAAGTCAGGATGTCCTCCTGCGGTTTGGCCTTTAACGACCTATGAATATTGAAATTACCCCGTTTTGTCAAGAGTCATTTATTGACCTCAAAACTTGGCTGCCTTCAAAATTTTTTTCCTAAAACTAGCGGGTTTTCTTTTTTTAAGTCAAATTGTGACCATGAAATTAAAAATTAAATCGGTTCTAAATCTCCTCCTCATCTTCTCATTTCTCGTTCATTTGAATAGCTGTATTGTCGCCTATCGGCGTTATCCGGACGTCTCCAAAAGGGTCGGGATGGATTCAAAGCTGAAAGGCCCTCTTCTCTATGATATCACCGGAACCACCTCCTTAAACGGGAATGAGGCCATTCGGAATGTTTTTAGAAATAATCCGATTTTTAGAACCGTCGAGAGAGTGGATTCAATGCCCGGGGAAGGACTCTTTGTTAAGGTTCGGATTGAAACAGTGTCGGTGAGCATGAGTTCTGTGGCCGGCGGTTTTATTTCATAT
Source organism: Elusimicrobiota bacterium (assembly GCA_022709485.1). Lineage (GTDB taxonomy): Bacteria > Elusimicrobiota > Elusimicrobia > F11 > F11 > JAKLIS01. The sequence continues at coordinate 18,004 of JAKLIS010000003.1, forward strand.
CTGACATTGACGTTGGTCCCTTGCTGGTCCACACGGGATGGGGCCAATATCTTTTATGAGGTTTATTTGGACGGTAAAAGGCTCAAGACCTTTGAATACGAATTTCGCCGCTTTATCATGATTTGGATTGTGAATCTTCCGTTGATTTGGGTGAACCTTTTTACTCCGAGCGAATACGGCGCCGTGGAAGCCACCGCGAAAAAGTTTTTTGAAGAGGCCGACACTTTGCTACGAAACCCGAATGCCCGCGCCCCGTTGGCCGATTAATTTCATTGTTATCGAGAAAATTTATTTTCCTGGGCTATGCAGAAGCGATTATGTTTTTGATGGGGAGAATATTCGGTTCAAAATATGTTTTGTGACAAATGTGGAAGCATGTATAGTGACAAAGCCCTCGCTTGTCCAAAGTGCCATCCCACTCGTGAGAAACTTTTTGATAAATTTTCTAAAACCAACCTTAGAAATGGCCACGAAACCGTTTTGTTGTTGGGGCATATTATCATCGCTGTTTTACTCTTTTTGATGGGGCAGATTGCATTTAGGATTACTTACGACGGTGGGCCGCCACAAATCTATTCAAAACTGGTGATTTTTATTTTATTTTTTTTATCTGGAGCCATTTTTTTTCTAGGAATCCTTATCCTTTCCCCTTCTCCAGGCGTTGCCAAACTTTCTATTGCAATTAACCAAGCCCTGATTGTTTTTGGTTTTTGTTCGTTGAGTTTCTACTTGGTTCAAGTTTTTAATCCCGCCCCCTATCCGGCTCTCCTAAATGGCATAGGGTCAGCACTCGAATTACTATGCGCTTTAATCGTGTTTTTTCCAATAATTGCATTAAATTTTTTCTCAATTAATTTTCTAAAGAAAAGGACATAATCCGTAAAAAATGAAAAACTTTTTTCAATTTCTCTAAAGTCACTGACATTGGGGGAGGTGCTTTAATGCAAACGGAAATGACGACGACTGCTTTTCAATTGGATGGTTTCAAAATAAAGAAAAATTTAGGCGTGGTGAGGGGAATAATAGTCCGATCACGATCCATTGTGGGGACCCTTGGGGCGTCCATTCAAACTCTTTTCGGAGGGAACATCTCCATCCTGACGGAACTGTGCGAAAAAGCTCGAATTGATGCCTACGCCATGATGTTAACTCA
>JAKLIS010000030.1 GCA_022709485.1 Elusimicrobiota bacterium
TTTGTCCATCGAGACCACCGGGGGTTATTTGGGGGTGGCTCTTCTGGATTTTGATCCGGCCGTAGGAGATTCCCGGGTCATTCGAAGTTTTTTTTTCCCTTGCTTCGAAAAACAGTCGGATTCGCTGGTGCCTTCTATAATTAAAATTTTGAAGGTGGCGCGTTTAAAGAAGGAAGCCATTGGACTTGTCGCGGTGGACGCCGGGCCGGGGAGTTTTACCGGGATTCGCGTGGGACTGACCACCGCCCGAACCATCGGCCAGACGCTTCAAATCCCGGTCGTGGCCGTGAGCCGTTTGGAGGCGATGAGCTGGCCCCTTCTTCAAAGCGGAAAGCCGCTCGTGGGGGCCAAACTAAATGCTTTACCGGGTGAAATTTATTTCGCGGTTTATTCCTCTAAGGGGCCTGTGAGGACGCCCGCTTGGATGAGCGGAGCGGAGTTTCAAAAGGCCGTAAAGAAACTGAAAGGCCGGAAGGTCGTATGGGTCATGGATGAAAAACCCCCTCATCCTTCCATCATCGGAAAACTGGCCATTCTTAAGTTTTCAAAGGAAAAAAACAAAAGGAAATTTGATTTTGAAAGGGCCCTTCCTTTATATCTGCAGCCCAGCTGGGCCGAACGAGAAAAAAGGGGAGAATGATGCCGGCTCTTCGTCCGTTAAAGCCGGAAGACGTGGAAGTATTGGCCGAGTGGGAAAAAAAACAACGCCCCTATCCATGGTCCAAAAAGAATTTTCTGGACACTTTTCATTCGGATCGGCATTTTATTTTGGTGTGGGAAGTTGTTATGGGGCCGCGGGGTTTTGTGGCCATCCAAAAAACCGATGGCGAGGCGTACATCCTGAATATTATGATTGATCCCCTTCATCAGAAAAAAGGATGGGGGACTCAACTGCTTAAGATGGCGTTGGATTGGTGCCGGGAAAATCAGGTGAAAATCGTGAAGCTGGATGTGGACGCGCAAAATTTTCCCGCGATTAATATTTATCAAAAGGCCGGATTTCGGATTGATGGAGCCCGGCCAAACGCCTATCCCCGGGGTGAAACAGGGTATGTTATGACAAAAAATCTTGATTAATTTGAGAGGCTTTTACATGCAAAAACAAATTTTTATTTTTTTCGGGGCGATCCTTTTTATGGCGGGAACTTCCCGCGCCGCCACCAGCGAGCGAGCCGGTGATTCCTATCAGCTCTACTTACGGGCCCTGGTTTATGCCGCTCAAGGCAATCTGGATTTGTCTCAAGAATTTCTTAAAAAAGCGGCGGAGTTAACGCCGGACAACGCCTTTCTCATGGCGGCGGCCGCTGAAAACGCTTTTCGGCTCGGTCAGTACGCCGAAGCCTCCAAATTCATCAAGAAATCTTTAGAACTTGATCCGGAGAAATCGAGGAATTTTGTGTTGGCCGGCCAAATTTATTGGGCCCAAGGCGACACCAAGGGCGCGGAAGAGATGCTCAAAAAAGCGGTGGATCTGTCTCCCGATGAGGCGGAGCCTTTGATCTATTTGGCCATGGCCGTGGCCCCAAAGGACCCTCATCGCGCCATAAAGCTTTATGAGGGATATTTGAACAAACATCCCGGAGAAGTGGAGCTTCGAGATCGAGTCGCTCAGTTGTATCAAAGTTTGGGGGAGATCGAAAAAGCCAAAGCCTCCTGGGATAAGGTACTGGAATGGTCTCCTGAAAACATGAAAGCGCATTTGGCTCTGGCTCAAATTGCCGAGGTCGACTCCGATACGGCCACCGCGATCTCTCATTATGAGGCGGTGTTAACCCAGGATCCACAAAATCTTCCGCTCCTTTTGAGAATCGGCGAATTGCGCTACCGAACCGATTCCATGAGCGAGGCCCATGCGCTTTTTTCTAAAGCGCATGCCATCGCGCCGGACAGCGTTTCCGCGAGTTTCTGGCTGGCGCTTCTGAGCGAATACCGCGGCGATTGGACCGAAGCCATACGGCTTTTGGAGCAGGTTCGGGCCAAAAGCAACGATCCGGGGGTTATGCTTCGGCTTTCCTATTATTATTCCCAATCCCATCAGCAGAAAAAAGCCGTCAATATTTTAGAAGAACTCCTCAAATCAGATCCCAATAATGCCGATTTTATGACCTACCTTGCCATGGCTTATGAGGAAGGGAAAGAGTTTAAAAAAGCAGAGAAAATGCTTCTAAAGCTGAGTGAATTAAAACCTTCCGATCCGGAAATAATATTTCATCTCGCCACTCTCTACGACAAGATGGGTCAATTTGAAAAAACCGAATCCATGCTTAAAAAAGCGCTGGAGATAAAGCCGGATTACGCTATGGCGCTCAATTATTTGGGTTATACCTACGCGGACAGAATTATGAAATTGGACGAAGCTGAAAAGATGCTCAATCACGCCGTGAGTTTGAGCCCTGAAAACGGAGCTTATCTGGATTCATTGGGTTGGCTCTACTACCGGCGAGGAAAATACAAACAAGCTGAGGATTTGTTGAAACAAGCGGTGATTCAGTCCGACGATCCCTTGATTTGGGACCATTTGGGACAGGTTCAAGTGGCCAATTCCCAACCTCAGGAAGCCGTGATTTCTTTTGACGAATCCCTCCGGCTTGATCCAAAGCAGAAAAAAGTGGCCGAAAAAATTCAAACCATTATGCGGGAAATGCCGGACAAAGACAAAATCGGACTTTTTGCCTTGCGGGCCGGAGGGGCTTATCGGAGTTTAAAGACGCTGGAGGGGTTGATGGATTTAAAGCTCTGTTCTCAAAAACCCTGTTATGGAACCAAAGTTCAATTTTCATATAAGCGGGGAGAGGAACTGCGCGCGGAAATTCCGGGTCCTCTCTCGGGACCCATGCTAATTCTGGTAAAAACTCCCGGGAAAGATCCGGAGTACGGCGCCATCCATCCTTTGTTTCAATCTTTTGAGCCATTGGTGAAGCGGGCTTTTTCTGATTTGGAAGAAATATTGACGGGAGATTTATTTCTTGGTCTGGAAACTGACGCCCTGGCCGAAACGGTTCAAAAAAAGGGTTCCGGCCTCATTGCCAAATCGGGCACCAATGAAGTGACCTTTAACTCCGATGGGCTTCCGAAAAAAATTATTTGGAAAGACCTAGGCTTCACATCAATGGAGTTTATTTCGTTTCGTGACATGGGTTTTGTTCAGATGCCCAAAGAGCTGAAATGGAAAGACGGAAAAACCGGCTTTGAACTCAAATTTAAATTTCTCTCTCCTGTTATTCAATTAGCTCCTCTTCCATCCGGCAAAAATGAAGAAAATTAAATCCCTTCGCCTTCGCGCCCGGGCAAAAATTAATTTATGGCTGTTTATCGGCCCGCGGGACAAATCCGGCTTTCACCCTTTGTCCACGGTTTTCCAGGAAATCGAACTTAACGACACTTTAATTTTCAAATTAAACGGCCTTTCTAAAACTCGACTTACGGTCACTCCGCCCATTTTACCCGCCGGATCCGATAACCTGGTTATTCGGGCTCTGGACCTTTTACGCCAGAGGCTCAAAATCCAGAATGGATTAGACGTGGAGCTCCTAAAGCGCATACCAATAGGCGCGGGGCTGGGCGGCGGGTCCTCTGACGCGGCCTGCGCCTTATGGGGCGGATGGATTTTGTGGAAAAATGGCCTTTCCGACTTCAATAATCGCCAAAGAAAGGTACCTGCTCACCTGTTGGATTGTGCCCGGCAATTGGGGTCCGATGTTCCTTTCTTTCTTCAAGGAGGAAGGGCATACGGGGAAGGGCGGGGGGACCTTTTGACTCCGTTCCCGACTGGATCGAAGCGGTGGCTCATTTTGGTTTATCCCCGCGTTCACGTTTCCACAAAAGAGGCTTACAAGCTTTTGGACAAAGCGAGAAGCCAGGGAAGATTGCTTTTCAAGAAAAGTGGTAAAGGAAAGGGAAATCTTTCCCACCCTACGTTTCACCCGTGGGGAGGGGCGGGGGAGGGGAATGATTTTGAACCAGTGATATTTAAAAAATTCCCTGAAATCATAAAGGTTAAACGGGCTCTTCATGAGGCGGGTTGTTCACCTGTTCAAATGTCGGGTTCCGGTTCCTCTGTTTTTGGATTTGTGACGTCTCGGAAGGCGGGAGAAAATGTCCGTCGCGCTTTGTCCCGTTATTCATGGGACGTGTATCTCACCCGGTCGGTTTAGTAAAATCCACCCTCTTCTTTTTGGGGCGTAGCCAAGCGGTAAGGCACGGGCCTTTGGAGCCCGCACGCGATGGTTCGAATCCATCCGCCCCAGTTCGACTTTGCAGGTTTCGCAAAAGGTTTTTGCCCGTCTTCTAATTGCGGGATACCGGCCAATGCCCTCAGTTTTAGCCTCCCTTGTTGGTGCGGTTTTTTATCGGTAAATTTTTTTCATTAGAATAAATAGAGCCATCCATTATGGGGCGATGGGCGGTTGTTTTCCTACCTTCGCAACTTTTCGTATTCCTTTTTTCTCCATTCTACCCCAGCTACCTTGGTTAAAAAGGTAGTCCCATAACCCAAGGCAGCGAAAGAAAGCCACCATTTGCCGATATCCTAAGTTTTCGATCACGGCCACAAAAACTAATTTGGCCAGGTCTGAAAATTTTTGGTATCGCCGGAATGAAATTTCCTCAAGGATCAACGCACTCAGGGAATTGGCTACCCCCAACGCCACCGAAGCTGCCAAAAAGGCGATGGCAAACAGTTTATTGATGAGCCCGAAATATAGTCCGATCGCTGTAAAAAAATATCCGCCAAATTCTAGAAGGCTTCCCCATCCTTCAAAGATGTAAAAGAAAGGGATCCCGACCGTGCCCAATCTCCCGTATTTTTTCCTAAAAAACATGTGCTTGTATTTGGCCAAAACCTGGAGCAATCCTTTTTGCCAGCGACGTCTTTGACGGGATAGTACGGACATTGTTTCCGGAACCTCTGTCCAGCAAACGGGGTCGCCGATGAAAAGAATTTTGTAGGGGACATTTTGTTTGATTCTGTTTTCATGAAAAGCCAAAACCAACTCCATGTCTTCTCCTACTGATCCCACATGATACCCTCCCACCTCGAGAGCGATATCCCGGCGGAAAAGACCAAACGCCCCCGAAATAATCAGATTGGCATTGATGGCCGATAACCCCGTCCGTCCCGCCAGAAAAGCCCGCAAATACTCCACCACCTGGAAATTCGGCAGACATTTTTTACTTAAGGCCGGAACCTTCACCACGCCGTCCTCAACTTCACACCCATTGAGGATGCGGACAATGCCCCCCACGGCCACCACTTCAGAGGGGTTCTCGATAATGGGTCGAGCGATACGGAGCAGTGAATCCGGTTCCAAAAGAACATCTCCATCCACAGCCAGAAAAAATTCATATTTAGCGCAGTTAATCCCCACGTTTAAAGCATCTGATTTCCCACCGTTTTCTTTATCAATCACGCGGAGCTTGGGATATTGGAGCGAATAATATCCGCAACGCACGGGCTTGGTTTTAAGGTGATTCTTTTGAAATTGATGGTTAGGCAGCATGTCGAATTCTCTGATGACATGTTCCAAGGTTTGATCTGTTGACCCGTCATTAATGAGAATCACCTCATAAATTGGGTATTGAACATGCAGAATGTTCTTGAGCGTTGCCACCACGTTATTTTCCTCATTATAGACGGGGATCAGAATCGATATGGGTGGGGCCATAAAATCGGTTAACAACAAATCATAGTCGCTGTATTCGCGTTTCCTAAGATAATGCTTGATTTCCCGGGCGGACAGAAGAATGAAATAAAGATAAATCAAGTTGAGGAACAAAAAATAGAGAATAATAATTCCCTCAAAAAACTGAGAAAAAATGGTTACAAATAAAATAAATCCTTTCATATCTTGATGATATCCCGAATGAGACTTGAAAGATCGGCGTCAACGTGCTCAAGTTCCTGGAATAAGATTTCTCGACCGGCTCGACCGGCCAAAGGCAAGTTTCGCGCTGCGTTGTAGCGTACAGTCCAAGATTCATCGCGTAGAGAATTCTTCAATAGTGTAATGGTCGCGGGATCCCGAAATTGGCCCAGTGTTTCCACGGCTTGGGCCCGGATAGTCTCGTTTGGATCAGATAGGACCTTCATCAGAATCGGCAGAGACGAAGGTGACCTAATAGCGCCCACACTTCGAATGGCGGCCAATCGGGCTTGTTCGTCTGGTTCATTAAGCATCAAGGGATGAATATGGATGAGCGATTCCAGCGAATGGAGTTGACCAAGAACATTTAAGGCGAGCCCCCGTTGTTTTGGCTCAGGTGAGTAAATAAGCCCCGTGAGATAGGGAATGGCCTTAACGCCGAATAGAGCGATGATGGATGCGTAGCGGCCGATATAGATCGGTGAGTCCTTTTGAATGAGGTGAAATAAATGGGGAAGTGCGGAGACCGCACCTATACGCGCCATGGCCCGAAAAGCGATGAACTGTAATTCGCTTCTTCCCGACAAAAGAAATGTTTCAATAAAAGGGGCCACCCGCTCATCCCCGAGAAGGCCCAGCCTCTCCAGGTAAATACATTGGGCAATGCTGGAGGTCGCCTTCTTCGCCAAATTCACATTGACGGCGGTGAGCCCCAAATCAGCCGCCAGCAATTTGGCTCTTTGGGTTAGAGGGCCTTTGAATCGCCTGATGATATCGATGAGAAGATTTTCCAGAATGAGGCGATCCCCAGCGAAGCGCCACCTTAAACCCTGTCGGCAATCAATTTGTTGATTTCCGATCCATTCAGTGAGAATCGATTCATAATGATTTTTTCGTTTCTTGCGCCAATTCGCGCGCAAGCGAGCTTGCACTTTGTAGAAGAAAAGGAATAGAACCATCGTTAAAACGATGGTCAAGAGGGATATGCAAAAAATGATTATCCAGTTGAGAGGAACTTGAAGAGAGGAACTCATCACGCCCCCTGTTTAGATCGTTTGAGCAGAGCCGATACTTTTTCCAACAAAATACCGGGGTCAAAAGGTTTGGTGACGTAATCATCGGCACCGGCTCTGTAGCCTTCCAAGTGATCCTCATGACTGATGTTGGCCGTCAAAATTATAAAGGGCATTTGATAACCCTCAGAACGTATTTGTTTGCACACATGCAAGCCATTCTTTTCATTCATGACGTAGTCACAAATCACAAAATCCGGGTTGCGCTGATGAATGGCGTCGATCCCATGCACCCCATTGGTGGCTGTTATGATCTCAAACCCATCGCTTTCAAAATATTTTGTCAGAATCCATAGCAATTTTTCATCGTCGTCGATAAGCAATCCCCGGATATTTTTACCTATGGCCCCAAACTCCCGGTTGGAAGAATCCACCACATTCAAGATGGCTTTCTTGATGTCGGCAATTTTTTCGTTTTTAGATGGAGAATTGGCGCAGTTTTCGCTCATAAATTAAACCCTCTCAAGATCACGACAAAGACACAAATAATTGTCCAACTAATAAAAAGCGAAGCGACACCCACCCCATACAGGAAATAAAGCCCTAAGGCCAAGGTCCCGATGCATAACAAAAATATTGTCCTGGCCAGGGCGGTGGATATTTTCTTTTGATTTTCTAAATTCCAAACCCATCCGGAAAAGAGGATGATGAACAGAAGAAAGAAAGGGCTCCAAAGGATTGTTTCTTTGTAAGTCGGCCAACCCCATTTTCGCGTCTTGGCTTGACCAATTGGCTGACTCTCTTTCAAAGGTTGGGGAGTCTCAACTTTTATTGTTTCCTGACGACTTTTTTCATTCAATTTAGCGAGTCCGGTCTCGAGGTCTTTTTTAAGAATTTCGAGCTTCGGGCCGTAAAAATACCAAGGCCCATCGGCATGAAGTCGGCGGAGGAGTTCCGGTTGTATCGTTGAAGCGGATTCCCAAATAAGCCCTGCTTCACGCAGGATTTCTTTATCCTTAATGGCTTGCGCATTATCAGACGGCCCCAAAAATAGGAATTTGTTGATGCCCTTGGGCGGAAAATAGCTCCCGAACTCATTACTTTTTGGCCTCGGTCCTATTGCGGCAACAGAAGCGATAGTTTTTATTGCGCCATTTTTAAGCGGAACAATAAATAATGAATCATCAAGAGCCGCCCGATTTAATTCATACGCCTTAATAAAACCCAAATCCCGAGGGGTCTTTGTCAAAAACGCGTGAACCAAAAGTGGTCGGGGCATTGTCTTGACGGTTTTGGCTGCCTCGAGTATTTTTTGCGGTTCATAATTGAGGCCTGAGATCGGCAAATTGGTAAAGGGCATATTGGAAAATCGGAGAAGGGACCTTTCTTTTTCGAGTCGGATGTTATCCTCCGGATGATTTGGATCAAGAAGGCTGACCACGTGGTTGATTTTTCCATTTAAAATAAAACCCATAAATTCCTCATCAGTGGGGAAAGGTGTGAAATAAACTCCTTTCTCTAACTGATATATTTTCCCCCGTTCAAAGGCAGAAAGATTGTCTAGAGAACGTCCTTCCAATTTTTGAATGGAGGTGGAGTTGGGAGTCAGTGTCTCAAGGAAACGTTTGACATATAAAACCCGGTCTTTTCCTAGGTAACAATGAAGATAATACCGTCCGTGATTATCTTGTGCCAACTGCCGCAGTATCTCCAATGATTTCTCATTTTCATTAACCCAAGGAAGCATAGGAATATTGATAAATTTGATCCCGACTTCATGTGCCCACCGTTTTTCATCATGGATCAGTTTGGGCTCAAAGGGCACCAAGGCAGGGTGTAACAGAGAAACGACGGCAGAATATCCCTCTTCCCTTAAGTTTTGGAGCTGCTCCTTATCAGGAAAAGGTCCGAAGGTGAATTGATGATTGAAAATGGAGACATTGCCCTGATTTGTTTGGAGATGGCTGGGGTTTAATGTCAAATGGATAGAAAAGATGAAAAACAACGTGGTTCCAAAATAGATTAGAACTGGTTCAAACAATGACGACGACCGATTTAAAATGGAGCGGAGCCACCTCGAAACAACCGCCGTTCCCAAAAAAACCACCAGAATTATCAATGCCATGCAAAAGGATTCAAACCCTGGTCCCATATGGTGTTTTCTTAAAATTTCGATCAGCGCTCTAACCGGTCCGATAAATAAAGAGGTGGCGAACGTCGTTCCGACGGCGAGGAAAATCCATAAAAACTGGATGATATTTTTCGGTGACATCTTCATTGTGTTTAGAAAAGCCTTTTAACCCCCAATTCGAGAGACGTTTCCTTTCGGTAGCCGT
>JAKLIS010000300.1 GCA_022709485.1 Elusimicrobiota bacterium
TTCGAAACACGGGATTCATGTTTTAAATGGAGGGGAGAGCGGTCAAATTTTAACAGTTTAGGATTAGAACTGAATCGTCAATGTGCTGTTGATGCCGTAAACGCTTTGATCGAACTTTTTATAGTCGGAATGGTGGACTTCTTGCGTAAAGTTGGCGCCCACGGCCAATCGGAAATTTTGAGATATGGTGTAGTCGCCGGATGCCGTGGCGGTATATGTGTCTAAATAATTGGTGCTGGGGTTAATGGCCGATCTCTTTTTCCCATACTTAAGAGTGGAATTAAAAATCATCCGGTTTTGAAGCCCGTATTCATATCGGCCGAATCGAATGCCCAGGGGCTTGGTGAGGTCGGCATAAACTTGTAAGGAATACGTTTCATCCACCAAGTCATTAGTCTGCTTGACCGAATCCCATTCGTCCGTTTCCGCACGGTCGTAACGGGGTGTGAGCCTCCAGGATTTGAGCGGAAAACTGGTTTGAAATGTGTAGGTTCTTGCTTTTAATTTTTTGTCCAGCTTTTCGGTTAAGATATTAAACGTCCGCCCCGCTCGCGACGTGTATCCTGTGCTGAAATCCAATTTAGTAAAGAGTTTAAATAGATAGTCCGCTCCGAGAAATTCGTTTTTCTCCGTGCTGATGTCCCGGGTTTCTTTTTTGATTGTGTTTGTTTTGATCGTGATTCGGGATTCATCAATTACTTTTTTGATGTTTAAAAAATCTTCCGAGTCGTTGATGGACAAAATCAAATCCGGCCAGCTGACCGATTGAATATGGGAAAAGGTTCCAGTCGTTTCCGATTCATCCACCATTTTCTGATAAACGCTGGTGAGATTAAGGGTGGAAAGCGGTTTTAATCGAGGATTTGAAATTTTGTATGCGCTGAAGGGAAGCCAGGATGTGTTCGAATTAAAAGTGCGGACTTCACCGAACAAGGTTCTCCGCGCGGGATTGAGGCTTGTGGCGGTTCCGGTACTGGTCGGGAATTCCAAAGCTTTTCCGACGTAAAGTTTATTACGCCAATCAAAATCGTCAGGAACGTCCTCATAGGCGTCTCGATTTTCCAACCGGTAATTCAGATTAAAAACCATCGATTTCGTGGGCTTGAACCGGGGCACGAGCCGGGCCAATTGAATGGAATCCGAGACTTCCCCCGTCCCATTTCTTGAGATTGATTTCAACATGTAAGCGGTGGTGTTATTGATGGTGGGCTGCTTATTGTTTTCGGTCCCAGTGACGGAATACTTATACCGGGGATTGAGCCATTTAAATATTTTCAAACCGCCGTCCACGGAAACCGTTTGAGACAGTCTTTTGTTGATGTCCTGGTCATGGAGAAGGGCCGTCTGGGGGGCGGCCTGCATCTCCTCATTTTTGAAAAAATATTTTTGCCGGTCTTGGATCACGCGATAGAGAGGATTAAATGTAAACCCATTCCAGGGTGAAAAATCGAGGCGCACTTCAGTTTCTTTGGTGATTTGATCAATATTGGTTGAATCAAAAGGAGCCGTGGATCGACCCGCTGCCACCAGTGTCTCCGTGCTTCCGAATCGCACTTTTTGGAAAGCCTGTCTTTCCACGAGTCTGATATTGGTCGGTAGAGGTCTTAATGAAAGCATTTCTCCGGGGAGGAAATCAGGTTTGAAAGTGGGGCTGTAATTGGCTGTCACGGTCCAGTCTTGGGTTAAGTCCTGTCTTTGGAGAAGATTGTTCTTGGCATCCCCGTTTTTGAACGCGAAATCCACCAAAGGCAATTTGGGGATGATGAGCTTGGCATTAAAGGTATTGGCGTCTTCAGTTTGAATTCCTTGTTGAAATACGGAAACGAGCGCGTTATTGCTGGCCAGAAAAGCGGACGGGGTTTCCGTTCTTTTCCTCGAGGTGGTGAAATCCATCGGCATAAAGGCCAGCCGCGTAAATGACAAAAATCCGGTGGTCTGTTCATTGTCTTGATTGGTGATGGCTGTGGTCGGCGTTTGAAAATTCCTTCCGATGTCGCGGAGTGTCCCCCCAAAACTCATCCAGCCGTCCCATGTGGTGTCGAATTTATAATGCTTGGCGTTTCCCACCACCTTGTTGGGTTCCATCAAGTGAATTTCATTGACCCAAATGTCATTTTGAATCGGATTGGGCGTCGTGTTTATGACCCCCAATTTAATCTGGGAAACTTGGGTGAGATTGGGCAGAGAGAGTCCGACTTTTGAAATTTGGACTCTGCTGTCATTTGAACGCCAAGTGTCGGGAATATCATCCGATGTGGAATCTACTTGGTTGATGATGATGGTCCACCAATCCGACGACGGGATGTCTTCTATTTTTATGGAGATCTGCTGGTAATCCGTTTCCGATCCAGCCTGTAAGAAAAAGGTGCCGCAATCGCTCAAGCAAACCGGGGCGTTTGGATTTTTTCTTAGGAAAAATTTAAACAGATCATGGGACGAAAAATCACGCGTGGCCGAATACAGTGTTTTCGTGCTGGCCGTGGAATTGGCCACAATGCCTCCCTCAAGGAAATAGAGGGAAAGAGCTTGTTCTCTCGCGTCCGAATCCGGTTTTGCACCCTTATAGAGAGCGTCATAATTGCTG
>JAKLIS010000301.1 GCA_022709485.1 Elusimicrobiota bacterium
CAAATAGGCGCGGGCCAATTTCAAAAGGATAATAGCGTTATCCGGTTCTTCTTCCAAAGCCGACTGATATTGGGCCAAGGCGCCTTCCAACATTCCCATCAGTCGCATTTTATCTCCCAGGCGGATCTTCCCTTTAACGCTGGCCCCGACGATGGCCATTTCATCGATGGGATCAAATTTGATTTCATCCGAAAGAGTTCCCTTCGTCATTTCCCATGCCTCATTCTTTAAGCTTGAGCGAAAATTTCTTTCAAAATCCTCCATCGTCATCGAAAATACTTTCTTAAAAGCGGCCCGTGCTCCCGTAGATGCGGCGGTCGTTAAAAAATCTCCTATTTTTTTTCCTCCCCCCTTTTTTACCAAGAGGGAGATGGCGTAGGACACTTCAGAAAAAGCCAAAGAAACCTCATCCTGATTTTTTAGATACACCATGGAGGGCGACATCCGCTCAAATGAAATGATTTCATCTTTCTCGAGAGCCATTTTAAGCTTGGTTTTTCCGTCGGGCGTGAGAAAAAGCGGGGGGTCCTTTCGATAAGCTGTATCGAAATAACGGGCAATTCCCTCATGAAGCCACAATTCCATGCGGCTTCGGCTCATCTCATTGATGAGAAGGTGCGTATACTCATGGGTTAGCGTGTCCAGCCACCGGTATCCCAAGGGAAGGCCCTGGGGCGAAAGAATCATTAACCGGTGGAATTTGCATATTCCAATGGCGCCTGAACGTTCAAGAGTCTCGTTGTCTAATGTGGATGCGGCGGAAAAATCCTCCTTTGACGGATAGATCTCCACTCGAATCTTTCCCCGCGGGCGGACTTTGAAAATTTTCTCCATATGGTCGGCCATTTGTTCAAGGGCGGGGATAGCATAAAGGGCCAGAAAAACCTGGTTTTGGGGGGTGGCGAGAATAAAATGAGCCGACTCCGTTGTCACCATTCCGCTTGAAACCCGTATCAGACCTTCCAGGTAATTTTGAAACCATGTGTCTTTGGCCAATGAGCTTTGAGAAAGTTGTGAGAGAGCTTTTTCATATTCACCGGCAATGAGGGACTTAATACTTTCCGGAAAATCATTCGCGACCAAACCCGCCTCGACTCTATCGGAAAAAATCGAAAAAGAACTGTTTTTTTCACTTCCGCCAAGGGAATCAACCTGATGGCCTAAGAGAGGGATTTTAAAAGGAATAGATAAAAATATTCCCCAAATTATGAAGGTCCAAGCACGTTTTTTCATTGGGAAAGTCTTTTGTAATACTCCTGAATAATCCGCTCATATGTTTTGGGATATTTCTCTTTTAGTCCTTCCAAAAGTTCCTCTCTAAATTCCTTTGGCGGACGGTAATCGTCCATCGTCGGAATTTTAACCCGACCGACTCGAGCTCCCCCCACGCCCGAATTGGTTTGCCTCAACATGAATTTCTTTTGGGCTCCCCCCGCCCCTCCCGGTCCCGTTCCCTCTTGTTGCATCATCGCCATTTCATCCTGAATGCCTTGAAGGGTCTTTTGGCCCTTCATAAGGTTATCCAAGGCCTTTTCCTCGGCCAATTGGGCGGGTCGTCCTTGGAGCTCACTGAGTTTTGACACAGCCGTGCCCATATCGGATAAGGCGGGATCCAGGTTTTCAGTGACAAATACTCCCAATTGAGCGGTCTTTTGAGAAAGAACTTGGCTCATTTTTCTCAGATCTTCGGTATTTTTTCGGATGGAATTTTGCGCGCGACTTAAATTTTGGAAATTTGCCTTATCTTCATTCGATAACATTTTTTCCATTTTCGGGGATTCCCGGAACAGTCCTAAAATGGCCGATTCTTCGTCACGGATCCACCGGAGATCGGACATACTCGCTTTGGCTTGAGTGGATTTTTCAACTTCCTCCAAATATCCGTCACATCGTTTAACGATATTTTCTAGGGTGGCTCTCCCATTCTCCATTTTTTTATTTTTCATCCCATCCCACACCAAATTCATGTCTCCTATTTGGTTTTGAAAAAACGATTTAGAAAGGAGGTCGGTGGTTTCCTTCACAATCGCCTCTTTGGTTTTCAAAATGACCTTCTCCTGCCGCAAAGCCAGCTGAGCCAGAACATTTTCCTGTTCCGCAATCAATTTTTGAAGAATTTTCGATTCTTGATTCTGCGTGTTGGTCAGGTTGTTTTTTTGAGATTCAATAATCTCACTCAGTTTGGTTTGAATTTTTGATAAAGATTCTCCGATGTCCGCGGCTGAGCCGGATTCCAGGAAAGATTCCTCGGCTTTTCCCAGTTGCTGGCTCATTTTTTCAGCGGCCCGCATGAAATTTTCCGCCATTTCCAACGCTCCTTCTAAATCTCCGTTTTTCATGGCCTGGGAAATTTGGGAAATAATATCCAAGGATTGCCCGATTTCTAGATTTTTAAGCGCTTCTTGGTTAACGAAATCCTCGGGCAGTTCTTTGGGCATATTTTGAATAAGATTTGCCATATTTTTAAGCAATTCATCTGCCCGGGCCAGCATTTTCATAATTTGGTCCATGATTTCCTTCTTATCCGCTGAAGCGTTTTTCCGCAGCTCATTAATTTGATCGACCAAATCATCTCCAATCTCTT
>JAKLIS010000302.1 GCA_022709485.1 Elusimicrobiota bacterium
TTGTTTGAGACACAAACGATTTTATCCCTTGGAGGGGACTCCTAGATGATTATCAAGTCGCTACATGACTCATTTTTCGAATCAAAAATGAGTCATGTAGCGACTTGACCCCTTCTTCTTCGGCGGGCGGAGAAAACGTATGCGTCGAATGATGTCAGTTGGACTTCTGTAAATTCGTTGAGTTTTATTTTCCCCGAAGGGATTTTGACAACGGCATCAATTTCAGGCGCCTCGCGGGCGGTCCGTCCGAAAACAAATTTTCCTTCTTTTTCCTCGGCCAAAAAGAGTTCCTTTTTATCCAGCCTTTTCCTGGACTTTTCCAATGCCACTTCATATTGCGCTTCCGCCAGAATCTTTTGACGCCTTTCCTTTATTTTCCGAGCGATCTGCCCCTCCATTTTCCCAGCTGGGGTGTGTTCTTCTTTTGAGTAGGCAAATGAACCCAGATAATCGAAATGACCTTCCTTCACGAAATCAATCAACTTTTGAAATTGCTTTTCTTTTTCCCCCGGAAACCCCAAAAGGAACGTGGTCCGGAAACTGATGTCTGGCACAGCCCGGCGGATTTTCTCAACGAGGATTCGGGTGTCTTTCTCAAACAAGCGTCTCTTCATTTGGCGAAGGATGGTGTCATCGATGTGTTGAAGGGGCATGTCAAGATAAGGAAAAATATCGGGAGATTCAGCCAGGACTCGAAGAGTCTCGTCAGTCATTGACTGGGGATGCATATACATGAGCCGAATCCATTTGAAATTCATCTCTCGGAATTTTTCCAATAGATTTGGCAGGCGGGTTTCTCCGAAAATATCCCGGCCCCAAACGCCTGTGTCTTGACCAATCACCAAAAGCTCCCGCGTTCCTGCCTCGTAAAGGCGCCTGGCCTCCTCTAATAATTCTCTTTCGCTTCGACTTCGGAGAGGTCCGCGCAAGTGCGGGATGACGCAAAAAGAACAGAGATGGCTGCATCCTTCCGAAATCCGCAAGAAACCCGTCTTTGATCCATTGCTTGAGATGAGAAGTCCATCGGGATCAAAAAAACCTCCAGGATTTTTTCTGTGAACATTTGGTTTCTCTCCGGCATGACTGTCATTCATAAACTGGGGGATTTTTTCCAGCTGACCGGTTCCCAAAAAGGCGTCTATTTCAGGAAATTCCTTAAGCAACTCTTTCCCATGTTGTTGAACCAAACAACCCGTGACAAACAATTTGGCCGACGGCTTTTTTTCACGCGTTAGTCGCAGGATCGTTTCGAGAGACTCCTTTTTGGCGTCTTCAATAAATGAGCAGGTATGCACTACAATGGCGTGAGCTTTATTAAAATTTTCCTCTATTTCAAAGCCTTTGCGAGAGAGGTAACCGGCCAATTGCCGCGTGTCGTCCTGATTTTTTAGGCAACCTAGAGTGATAATGCATATTTTTTTGTTGTTTGACATAATTGTAACCTATTGAATATGAGTCATTTTTAAGACTAAAGACTCCATCTCCATCTAAAAGACTTGATTAAGACTTTCTAAATAATAACCGCGCGCGGTAGTAAATAAGAAAAAAATAATTGGCGGATTTTGATATCATACCGAAAAATGAATTTAAATTACCCTCATATATTCGCCAATTTGGAGCCTAACAGATGAACGCCGTCATCTTGGCTGGCGGTTTCGGTACCCGACTCAGGCCTCTCACCATTAACTTCCCCAAACCCATGGCCCCCGTGGCCAATCAACCCATGATGGAGCATGTCGTGCGGCTTCTTGAACATCACGGGTTTAAAAAATTATTGGCCATGCTTCATTATTCGCCGGATGTTATCAAGCGATATTTTGAAAGCGGGAAAAATTGGGACGTCGAAATGTCCTACCTTTCACCTGAAGTCGATTTGGGAACAGCCGGGTGCATCCGGTACGCCGCGGACAACGAACATTACAAAGAGTTCAATAAAGAACCGCTCTTGATTATTTCGGGAGACGTTTTGACCGATATCAATCTAACCAAAGCCTGGGAATTTCATCTTGAAAAGAAAGCCGCTGCCACGGTTATATTGACGCGCACCGCCAATCCCCTCCCCTATGGGGTGGTTCTGCAGAATGATGAAGGGAAGATTACGCGCTTTTTGGAAAAGCCCACATGGGGAGAGGTTTTTTCAGACACCATCAATACCGGCATTTATATTTTAAATCCTGAAGTGGTGAAACTCATTCCTCCGGATGAAACCTTTGATTTTTCAAAAGACCTTTTTCCGAAAATGATGGAAATGGGCTGGCCGCTGTACGGCTATGTGGCGGATGGCTATTGGAAAGACGTGGGAGACTTAACGGAATACCGTTATTCCCATATCGATATTCTTGAAAACAAAATCGCCGCCAAAGTCTTTGGCGAACCGCTCAAGGATTATCCCCACGTGAAAGTGGGAGCCAATTGCCGCATCGAACCCAATGTGGTTTTTAAGGGAAGCGTGGTTATCGGAAAAAATTGCACCATCGGCCGGGGGGCGGAAATCAACCAATCCGTTTTAGGGAACAATGTTCAAATTGGCGACGGCGCGAGCATTCGGAAATCCGTCATCTGGGACGGGTCTT
>JAKLIS010000303.1 GCA_022709485.1 Elusimicrobiota bacterium
GTCTCACGGTCAAGATCGGTCTTATCCGATTGTTTTTGGATCGGCCTTTCAATCTTTTCCAAGTGCTTTTAAGTCTCTGAAACTTCAGCCAACCCAAATATTTCTCATCACTACCCATCGCTTGCGGAAATTGGGATATGCCAGATATTTAGTTCGCGCGATGAAAAAGAAAGGTTTCTCCGTCAAAGTTTTAAGTGTTCCTGATGGGGAGGCGTTCAAAAGACTTCCGACGGTGGATTTCCTTTACAAACATTGTTTAAAGGAGAAGATCGATCGACGGTCGGTTGTATTGGCGCTAGGCGGGGGGGTCTTAACGGATTTGGCGGGATTTTTTGCCGCCACAATCCTCCGGGGCGTGCCGTTTGTCTCCATTCCCACCACTCTTTTGGGCATGGTGGACGCCGCTATCGGAGGCAAAACCGGGGTGGATGTTCCGGCAGGAAAAAATTTGGTGGGAGCCTTCTACCAGCCGCGTATGGTTTGGATTGATGTGGCTTTTTTAAAGACGCTGCCTCACCGGGAATGGATCACCGGGTTTGCGGAAATCATCAAATATGGAGTGATTAAAGACGCGGTTTTTTTTCAGTGGCTTATTCACCATTTAAGAAAACAACCGGATGTTCAAAAATGGGCAGAACGGGACGTTCAAGCGGCCGTTTGGAATTCCGCCCGTCTCAAAGCGGCCGTGGTGAGCCGGGATGAAAAGGAAACTCCCTTACAAGGCGGCCGCGAAATTTTGAATTTCGGACACACCATTGGGCACGCCTTGGAAGCCGCCACAGGATACAAGAACTTGACCCATGGCGAGGCGGTAAGTATCGGCATGGCCGCCGCGGGGCTCATTTCCAATGAGTTGGGTCACTGGTCCGAGGATGCTCAGCTTCAGCTTTTATCCACCCTTCAAGTGGTGGGTCTACCCATTCATATCCCGGCCCGCATTAAAGTGGATTGGGTGAAATTTTGGCGCGCTCTCCGCCAAGACAAAAAAATTATTTCTGGAAAACTGCGGTTTGTTCTTCCCAGAAAAATAGGGACTGTTTTTGTGAAAAGCGGCATCACGGCAAAATTGGTTAAGGAGGTTATGAGCTCCATTGGTTACTATCAGTGATCAAAAACTCATACTGGCCCAGCGGATTGGCGCTTTCCGGGATCTCCTTCGAGAGAAAGAGTTGGATGGATATTTTCTCACCGATCTCCCCAACCTCTATTACTTTTCAGGTTTTTGGAATGAAGGATACTTTTCCCTTATAGGATTAAGGGATTCGTGGTTATTTTTGCCCAGTCTTCTTTATAACCACGCAAGGGTGACCACCTTCGGTTTCAATTGTTTAAAGGGGAAAGTTTTTCCCAACGTCAAAAAGATTATTAAACGCCATAAAGTCGAGAAAATCGGGTTTGATCCGGCTTCGGTTCAATATGATTTAGGGCTGGAATTAAAGAATTTGGGGTTTGTCCCGGTTCCGGGATTGGTCGCGAGGCTGAGGTCGATAAAAGATCCCCTTGAAATTGACCTTATGCGAAAAGCGAACCATTTGGCCGTTCTCGGGCTAGAATATCTTGAAAAACGCTTTAAACCAGGGATTTCCGAGCGGTCTCTTTCAGCCGATTTAAACCGTTTTTACCATAAATATGGGCACGGGATTGCCTTCAGTTTAATTATTGCGGCGGGGCCCAATTCGTCCTTCCCACACCATATCACCTCGGACTATAAATTGAAAAAAGGAGACCCTATCACCTGTGATGTCGGAGCCCTTTGGCAGGGGTACCGCTCCGACTTGACCCGAACATTCCCTTTGGGTAAGATGGCCCCTTCTTTTTGGCGCGTTTTTAACATCGTTTCCAAAGCCCAAAAAGACGCCGTTGAGAGGTTAAAGCCGGGAGTTCTGGCGGCCTCTGTGGACCAGGTGGCGAGAAAGGTCATAAAAAAGGCCGGATTCGGCAAAGCATTTGTCCATAACACGGGCCACGGCGTGGGGATCGATATCCATGAGTATCCCCGGCTCGGTCCCGGTTCGAAAGATGTTCTTAAGGCAGGGATGGTGGTCACAGTCGAACCGGGGATTTATTTACCCGGCCGATTCGGCGTGCGCATCGAAGACACTTTCCTCATTACTCCCACTGGGTATGAGGTTTTGACGAAGTAAAGCCCTTCGACCTGCCAATTCTAAAACTTATCTTAAATATACGGAGTTTGTTCAAATGATTGAAACCAATGATCTAAAAAACGGAACGGCCTTTGAGTACGACAATAATATATGGCAAGTGGTGTGGTTCCAGCACCATAAGCCCGGGAAGGGGGGCGCGGTCATGCGACTGAAGCTCAAAAACCTCCGGACAGGCGCCCTTATCGATCGAACCTTCAAATCCGGCGAAAAATTTAGGGAAGTTAGTCTGATGCGGAAAAAAGCGCAATATCTTTACACAGGTAGCGGCAAAGCGCATTTTATGTGCTCAGAGACTTATGAACAGATTGAAATGCCTTTGGAGCACATGGCTGGGGCGGAAAAATTCCTGATGGAAAATATGGAAGTAAACGCTCTTTATTTGGATGGATCTATTTTGGATGTCGAGC
>JAKLIS010000304.1 GCA_022709485.1 Elusimicrobiota bacterium
CTTGAATCTACCGCCAACAAACCTATTCTCATTGGAACATGGAAAGCGGCCACATGGGCCATCCGGTTTTATGAGAACAACGGGTATCGGCTCGTTTCCGAAGAGGAGAAAAACCGTCTTCTCCAAAAATACTGGTCTATTCCCGCGCGTCAAATTGAAACATCCGTCGTTCTCTCCTCGGTTTCGTCATTCCAACAACCTTAAACACCTGCCGTTAACCTAAAAATGTCGTCGTCCCAGACCTAAAAAGGTGAAGTTCGAAAACCAATTTTTGTGTCGATAATCCGGGCCGTCAGACCCATTGCGACCGTTCGACTCACGGGAACCCGGTATGCCGCTGAAAAAGGGCCAACACCACTTAGGTGGTGTTATGGTTTTTCCAAATCCTTGGCGGTTGGATCGGGATGGCGGATTAGACATCGTGTTTGCGGGATTGGCGGTGAATAGCACGGTAAAAATATTTACCCTAGCGGCTCGGCATGTCCGACCCCTCGATGCCGCGGCCGGAAATGTCATTTGGGACAGAAAAAATGCCGGTGGGACAGAGGTCGTGTCCGGGATCTACATTTATGTCATTAAAACCGGGGATTCAATAAAGAAAGGAAAACTTGCCGTAATAAAGCAAAGGTGTCTGAAACGAATGAATTGAAGAATATTAATGACGAGCCCAGGTTCTAAGGATTGAGAGAGATTATACGGTTGATTGTGTTGCTACCGCGAAGGAGCGAAACGGAAATATTTTTACCCGCCATGATTTTGAGGTTTTCATAAAACTGAGCGGCGCTGGGAACGGGCTCATCATTTATTTTTAGAATAATGTCTCCTTTGAGAAGGTCTGCTTTGAAAGCGGGGGAGTCCAACATGACCGCGCGAACCACCAGCCCGCGATTGGCCTGAAGTTTCTGTCGAAGGTCTTCGGTCAAATCTTGGACCAACCCCCCGAACACGGGCCGATCAATTTTTCGCCAGAATGTGGCAGAGTGTTCATAATAATCGACCTGCTTGGGGACATACACGGTTTCAGGCCCGCGGGAAGTGGTGATTTCGACGCGGCGGTCGACTTGACGATCCCGGGTTCCTCCTGAAACATCCGTCTTTTCACGGATTTCGGTTGTCTCACTGGGAGGCCAATGCGTTACAGTGACCGTTTCCGTCAATGTTTTCGCATATTTCCGCTGCACCAAAACCACATGCGCGCCGGCCGCCGCGCCTTGAGCAATGGCTAAATCCACCTCTATTTTGGGCCCATCGAATTTTGAATACCCTACCATGAAATAACCGCGTTCAAACAATCCCCATCCATCCGATTGAATATTTTCGGTCAAACGCAATTGAGGTTTTTCGGGGTGCGGCAACAGGCGGTTTTCCACCCAACTTGGGAACCGGTCCTTGGTGGAATTAAAATTGATCCGATATGGATTGGCGCACGCGGTCAATCCAAGGATAAAAATGCCCACATAATAAAGTCCTAATTTAACGTTCATCTACATTCCATTCTAATTTAAATGGGAAAAATAGGCACTTCGTTAAATTCCACCAGGGGCGGTAATTTCTCCTGGTGTTTTCATATCCAATGAAACAAATCCACGGTTTGGTTGTTCCAATTTATATACGGATTCAGAAGATTTAGGAGGATTTCCATGAGTTATGTAGATGGTTTTGTCATTCCAGTTCCGAAGAAAAATTTGGCGGCCTATTTGCGAATGGCGAGAATGGGCGAGAAAGCTTGGCGCAAACACGGCGCCCTTGATTATAAAGAGTGTATAGGGGACGACCTCAAAACAAAATGGGGAACCCCTTTTTCAAAATTATTAAGACTGAAACCCTATGAGACTGTGATCTTTTCTTACATTGTTTTCAAAAGCAAAGCTCACCGAGACAGAGTCAATGCGATTGTTATGAAAGAAATGGAAGAGATGAGCGGGTCGAAAGACATGCCGTTTGAAATGAAACGAATGTCGTATGGTGGATTTGAGGTTTCTGTTGGTTGATTGACCGAAATCAGAGATTTTGGATGTTTAAACGGCTCATGCTATTAGCCTTAGGAGGAATTATGAGTGTTGCAGCTGGAAGTTTTCTTAATCCTGGCGATAAAGCTCCCGATGTTACAGCCCCGTTAAGTGACGGCACCACTTTTCATCTAAACGAGTGGCTTGATAAAGGCCCGATCGTTCTTTATTTCTATCCGAAAGACGACACTCCGGGCTGCACCGCCGAGGCGTGCGGATTTCGAGATGATTTCACGGCTTTTCGCCGCCTCAATGCCACCATCATCGGGGTCAGTTACGACGACCTCGAATCCCATAAGAAATTTATCTCAAAATATAATCTGCCATTCCCTTTGGCATCGGATACCGATCATTCTGTGGCTCAGGCCTACGGAGTTGCGGGATACGGGAAGGCCGAACGCGCGACATTTGTGATCGGCAAAGACGGCAAAATTATTTATGTCAACCGGAAGGTTGACCCGCACAATCACAGCCAAGAGATTCAAGAGGTTATCGGCCAGTTTCTCCTTAACTAGTTTCCGGTGAAAAACGGTGGTTTCATTTTCGTTAATTT
>JAKLIS010000305.1 GCA_022709485.1 Elusimicrobiota bacterium
GGCTTGGAATCGGGCTTTTTCCGATAAAGAATTTTCTTCGAACTGGGCCGCCATCTTATTCCACACCTCAACGGCATCGGTGTAGTATTCCAAGCGATAGAGCGATTGCCCTTCCTGATACATGGCGAAGGGAATCTGTCTGTGCGCCTTATAGTCTTTTTGAAATGTCCGGTAATAGCCGATGGCCTGCTCAAATTTTTTCTGGTTGTAATAGAGATTGGCGGATTGAAGCGTCGCCAACGCCACCCACTCCTCTTTTCCTTTTTGTTTGGCCAGAGCCGCGAACTGCTGAAGGGTTTGGAATCCTGCGTCCAATTGATTGCTCTCGGCCATGGCAACGGCGAGTCCCAAATAAGCGTATGGAGTAAGGGGGGCATCCGGAGCGGCTGAAAGAAATTGTTGATACCTTTTTTTGGCCAGTTCAAAATTACCCAAGCTCAAATGGCCTTCGGTAATCCAAAATTCCACGTCGGGATATTCCCTTTTAATATCTTCGGAAAGCCCGCGCCAAAAGTGATTCACATGCGTGACCAGTTCCTGCCACCGTTTGGCCCGCACATTGTTCAACGCAAGCAAATGAAGCGCCTGCGCGGTGTAAGCCGACCCTGGGAACCGGTCAATAACGGATTGATAAGCCGCCAGAGCTTCGGCGGGCCGGTTAATCTTGTCGTAACAATACCCTTCCACCAAAAGAATTTTGGGGGTTAATTCAACGTCATAGAATTTGTTCAGGCCTTCTTCCGCCAAAGACAGCGCTTCTTGGTGACGCCCCAGAGCGGCCAACGCCCACATGAGCTGGTAATTGTCATCTGGGGTTCGGTCTTTATAGCCGCCTTTCTTCTTGATTCGCTCCACCAATTGGGGGATTTTGTCCATTTGGACCCACGATTCGTACATCAGGTGGCGAATCCGATCGGAGAGGGCCGGTCGAACGTCCATGCGGGCCAAAGGTTCAAGCCGGGCCAATGAGTCTTCATACTTTTCACGTCGAAAATCCGTGGCGGCGATTCTAAATTGAGATTCGATTTGAAGCGTTCCATTGGGAAATTCATTGAGCCAATTCTGAAAACTCTGATAAGCCAATTGAAAATCCTGCTGCTGGTAATAGGTTTCCGCCACCTCAAATAGGCCCCGCTGCGCCCACACGGTGCCGGGGAATTTTTGGGTGAGTTTTTGAAAGTAAGAGAGAGCCTTGGGGATTTTTCCGAGATGGCGGTAAGCCAAGGCCGCAAAATAGACGTTTTTCGGATCCGTTATATCTTTTTCGAAAAATTCCAAACTTCTTTCATACTGCGCGTTCTGAAAAAGCATGATTCCCAAGGGGTACAAAGCGCGGGCATAGGTTTTATAGAACTCGTTTTCCAAAAGAAGAATGTCCAAATGCGCCTGGGAGCTGGAGCGATTTCCTTGAGCCAAAGCCGCCATCGCCATCCCGAGCGTGGCTTCCGCTTCCAGCGTCTTGTGGCCCGCTTGCCGAACCCGAGAGAACTGATCGTAAGATTCCCCATAGAGACCCATGTGAAAATAACACTCGGCAAGGCGGTATTGATAGCTGGAGAGCTTAAATTGATCCGCCAGCGGGGACTCCGTCAACTGAAGAAACATTTGGGCGGCTTCCCGGTAATTTTCCGTCTCAAAAAGGATTTCCGCCATCACCGCTTTCGCGCTTAAAGAAGGCGGATAATCCGACGGCTGTTGGTCCAGATAAAGAGACAAACTTTTGTAAAAACTTTTGGGATCATTGGCTCTGAAATTAAGTTCAAATTTTGATACTTTGCGGGTGGGCCGCATGCGGTTGGCGGCTTGAACGCCGTTTGTGGTAAAAATAATAAATAAGGCGGCCAAGCAAGCCGCCTGAAAAACCCCTTTCTTTCCGAACTTTTCACACTCGAAAAATGCCGGTTTTTGGATGGGAACGGTGTGACGAATAACCATGTGATTTCGCATCATTTTTATAAAAATTTCTTCCGTCTTGAGTATAACAGAAGGTACCTCCTTTTGCCATACGAAGGAAATTTTTGAGCCGGATGAACCCGAACGACCACTAGGGAGGGATCAAAAAGGCGGTCTGTTTTATAAAATGATTATATATTAGAAACAACGAACCCGGGAAAATAATTCCGTCGGGTTTTTAATTAAAGGAGCTAAAAATTTATGCCAATTCTCGTTGTCGGATCTGTGGCCCTGGATTCCATAAAAACACCCTTTGGAGACGCATGTGAAGCGTTGGGAGGATCGGCCACCTATTTTTCTTACGCGGCCAGTTTTTTTACAAAGGTGTCGCTGGTTGGCGTTGTTGGAACAGATTTCCCGAAACCGCACATAGACCTTCTGGTCAAGCGGGGGATCGACACAAAAGGGCTTGAAATTGTCGAGGGGAAGACATTCCGGTGGAGCGGCAGTTACGACGGCGATCTTAATAAAGCGACGACACACAAGACAGAACTCAACGTTTTCGGTGAATTCCGCCCCAAAATTCCCGATTCGTATAAAGATATCGAGTATGTGTTTCTGG
>JAKLIS010000306.1 GCA_022709485.1 Elusimicrobiota bacterium
ACCAGGCGGTCGGGATTCTTGACGGACAGGAACTGGTACTTGACCGGCGTGGCGGATTCCAGCGTCACCCGGGTATAGTCGGCCGCCGGCCACACCCGCGCCGAGGTGATGGCGATGCCGGCCGAGGGACCGTCTTTAGGAACGGCCCCCTCCGGAATATGTATGTGGAGGTCTTTTCTCCTTAAAATTTTTTCATTTATTCCAAAATTTGCGAGCTTGGATTTCACGAGAGAAAAAGCCGCCTGAGCGGATTCCTGCATCACCGATCCCAATTTCCCGGTCAAAAGAATCTTTCCTTCCCCCGGGACCAGGGAGACTTCGATGGTGAGAGTTTCCCCTCCGTGCTCCGTCCAAGCGAGTCCCGTGGCGATCCCCACCGCGTTTACGGTGATCTTTTCCCGAACAAATTCAGGCGGGCCCAGGTAATCGGCCAGATCATTTAATCCAATCTTAACGACCCGGCGTTTGATAGAGCCTCCCCCTTCCTTCACCGTTTCCACCGCCACTTTCCTGCATATTTGCGCGATTTTCCTTTGGAGGGCCCGGACCCCCGCTTCCTGGGTATAGTTGTGAATAATTTTTCGAAGGGTGTCTTCGGATATGGACAGGGCGTCTGCCGCGAGGCCATGTTCTTTCAGCGCTTTCGGAAGAAGAAATTTCTGCGCGATGGCCACTTTCTCGTCAGTGGTATAGGCAGAAAAATGGATGATTTCCAGCCTGTCGAGAAGGGTAGACGGGATATTGTAAATGGAATTGGCCGTCGCGATGAAAATGACTTCGGATAAATCAAACCCGACATCGAGATAATGATCCAAGAAAGATTTGTTTTGTTCCGGGTCCAAAACTTCCAGTAAAGCGGAAGACGGATCTCCCCGCCAATCGGACCCCATCTTATCGATCTCGTCGAGCAAAATGATAGGGTTTTTGCTTTTTGTTTTCTTGAGGGCCTGAATGATTTTGCCGGGCATCGCGCCGATATACGTCCGGCGATGGCCGCGAATTTCGGCTTCATCCCGCAGCCCTCCCAATGAAATTCGGAAAAATTTCCGGCCCAGGGCCCGGGCCAAGGATTTGGTCAAAGAGGTTTTTCCGGTTCCCGGCGGCCCCACGAAACACAACACGGGCCCCTCCAGGCTCTGGGTTAATTTTAAAACGGCAAGATATTCCAGCAAGCGATCTTTTGGTTTTTCGAGTCCGAAGTGGTCGTATTCTAATATGCCTCGGGCTTCACCGACGTCAAGCCGATCTTTGGTCCGGGAACCCCAGGGGAGCCCCAAAACCAAATCCAGGTATCCGCGGATGACGGTGGCCTCGGGAGAGAAGGGCATCATTTTTTCAAGGCGGTCCACCTCTTTAAGAAAGATTTCCTCATTCTCCGGTTTGAGCCGCAAGACTTTTATATTTTCCCTCAGCTCATCCATTTCCGAGGTATGTTCATCTTTCTTTTTGAGCTCTTTCTGGATGGCGCGCAATTGCTCGTTCAAGAAATACTCCCGCTGATTTTTCTGAACCTGGCGGTCCACTCGGGTTTGAATTTTGCGCTCAAGGTTCAAGATTTCAATCTCGGAATTTAAAATCTCAATGATGCGGGAAAGCCGGGCCGGGAGGCTCACAATTTCCAAAATATCCTGCTTGTCTTGAATCCCGATGTTGAGGGAATCCGCGATGGAATCGGCCAAGTGATCCAATGATTCGATTTTTGAAATATTGGCGTTTTGGTCCGGCGGGATGCGGCCTGTTCGTTGGGCGTATTGACCAAACTGACGCAGGGCCAGCCGTTTAAGCGCCTCTATCTCTCCGGGTTCTTCCTTAATTAATGGAGGCGTTTGGATGGGTTGAATATCGCCCATCAAAGAATCTTCGGCAAATGACAAATCAACGAGCCGCGCGCGCTGCCGGCCGAGCACCCGGACCCGTAAGAGTTCCGGCGGCATTCGAACGGAATCCAGAACCTCCACAAGTGTTCCAAATTCATATAAATCTTCCCGCAGGGGTTCTTCCACGCGAATTCGCCGCTGGTGAACCACAAACGCCATCCGGTTTCCGCTCAGGGCTTTTTCCACCGCGCCAATCGACCGGTGCCGCCCCACCACAAAGGAGGTGGGGATGTTCGGGAATACAACGCGGTCCCGAACGGGAATAACGGGCAAATGAAGCATATTCTTTGATTTATTGGTTTCCATTTTGATTAATGATATTGGCTTGGATGAGTTTTAGATTTTACGCCGTCTGTTTGTCGGCTTCTCCATAAATCCGAACGGGAAGCTTTTCTTTCCTCACAACGGCTTCATCAATAACGACTTTTCGCAAATTTTTCTGCTCCGGCAGTTCGTACATGAGATCCAAGGTCAATTCCTCGAAAATAGACCGGAGACCGCGGGCCCCTGACCCCCGCGTCAGCGCGATATTGGCGATCTCTTTGATGGCGTTCTCGGTCACTTCAAGTTCAACCCCTTCCAACATAAACATCTTTTGAAATTGTTTGACGAGGGCGTTTCGAGGCCGGA
>JAKLIS010000307.1 GCA_022709485.1 Elusimicrobiota bacterium
AGAAGCCAATAATGACTGAATTCGATTATACGCCCACTCCGGCGCCTTGAGATAAAAAAGCGGCCGCCAAGGATCTAAATAGGCGGCTGCCCGGCCGTCTGAATCAATGATCCAGACGCACATACCGTCCGAAACGGGATAGATTTCCAATATCCAACCTTGTTTCATAAAAATAAATTCGGGAGAACAGTGCCTAGTGCCTGGTGCCTGGTGCCTAGTAAACCTAGTTCCCAGTTCCCGGTTCCCAGTTTTCCCCGAGATAGTTTCCCCCTCCCTGGCCCTCCCCACGTCTCATCAATGGGGAGGGAACGAAAAAACTCTCTCCCCAAAGTGAAGGCAATAAATGTTGAATCAGCGAACTACTAAAGTGCTTTCTCTCCCTGCTTAAATTCTGAAATCCCTGACAATAACTTTTCAACTTTCTCTGGGCCTGGAAGTTCATGACGCAAATTTTTGGGCAATTTTCGAACAATGCGATACGTGGCCACTCCGATTGGTTTTTTAGATTCCCGCAAGGCGTATTCCACGATGGTTCTGTCTTTTGATTTACATAGGATGATTCCAATGGACGGATTCTCACCTTTTGCGCGCACATGGCTATCTAATGCCGCCAAATAGAACTGCATTTTTCCAACGTATTCAGGAACGAATTCCGCGACTTTTAACTCAATTGCCACGAGACACCGCAGGTGGCGGTGATAAAGAAGCAGATCAATAAAAAATTCTTTTTGGCCTACTTCGAGGTGGAATTGACTGCCAATGAAAGAAAACATTCCTCCCATCTCCCGTAAAAACGGTTCCACCTTGGCCAAAATGGCAAATTCCAATTGTTTTTCATTGTAACTGTCCGCTAATTCCAAAAAGTCAAATGTATATTCGTCCTTTAATGTCCCATCGAGATGAGGCATTAAATCCTGAGATAAGTGAACCGGATAATTTGATTGAACTGTTAATGATTTCTTATAAGCAAAAACCTCGATTTGATGAATCAATACATTTTTACTCCAACCAAACCGCCGAATCTGATTCATGTAAAAGATCCGCTCTTCGTCCGACTTACACTTATTTAAAATAATGATATGGTGGCTCCAATTAATTTCTGCAACCAATGGTTGCAGTTTTGGAGAATCGTGGTATTGCAAATAGAATTTGCGCATATACCAGATATTTCTTTCTGAAAAACCAGCCATCCCTGGAAATCCGGACTGTAAATCTATGGCTAATTTTCGAACCACCGCCCGGCCCCAGGTTACTCCTTGTTGACGCTTTGCTATAAGGCGCCCAATATCCCAATAAAGCGAAACCAACTCTTTGTTAACCGCGCGCAACGCTTCATATTGGGCCGCCCGAATTCGTTCTTTAACATCTTTCAATAATGCGTGATAATTGTTTTTGACAGCTGTCATGATTCCTCCTTTAAGAACATTGATTGGAGGGGGCTGATTTTATGGATGAGAAGCAAAAAAATGGGAGGAGCTTTATCGTTTCCCTCGAATTATTCTCCTCCCACTTTATTTGAAAATGATCGATTAGCTTGGCTCTAGATTCCCACCTCCCCTGCTAACCACAAGCGTTTTTTTTAATTCCAACAAATCGCGCTCAATGCCCACCGCCATGGCCAATATATAGGCTTCAAAAGGAAGCGGCCGAGCCGCCATGGAGGCCGCCGTGGCGTGCCGGCGGGCGTGGCTCCACAAAATGTCAAAGGCCTCCCGGTCTTCTAACCGAAGCGCCCGGCGAAATCCTTTCCAGGCGTTTTCCTCGCCTTGAAGAAGTTGAATTTGAGTGGGGAGCGTTCTACCCACGGCCCATGACTCCCCGGGCGAGCGCCCCATACAACACATTCGCTATTAAAAACTGAAAAAACCGTTTCATGCAGGCGGCGCCCCATATCGCCAGAAGCGAACAGGCCAACGCCGCGGCCTGCTTCACCGGCGCCGTTAGATCCTCCCGGGCGGTGCAGGCCGGCATGAAGACCCGCCGGGCCAAGCCCAAGACTTGGGGCAAAAGATGGTTTCGAGAGACGGGAACAGGGCGATTGACCGCCAATCCAATGACCACGGCCCGCCGGCCCAGCTCCCCCAAACGCGATTGAAAATCCCGAAACGCGCGATTCAAATCCCGATCCGGTAAATTCTCGTCATAAAAAAGACCCATAAAATCGGAAATAATGACCAAGGGCGGCGGAAAACTTTGGGGCACTTTGGAGATAATCTGATGTAATTGGAACGCGGTGAAAGGTCGGGCCACTTGAATGGCTTTCAAAATGGCGCGGGGATCGGTGCCGCGGCGGCGGGCGGACACAGAGACGCCATACGGATCGAAAGAGTTACCGGCGTCAATCCATATCACCGGCCGCTCAATCCGCCGGCCTCCTTGGCATAGGCCGGATCGAGGCCGGCGGGCCGCGCGATGGTGGTGTTGGTGACGATGAGCCCGGCTAGCGCGCCTTGCAGCGCCACCTCGGCGATGTCCTCCAGGTC
>JAKLIS010000308.1 GCA_022709485.1 Elusimicrobiota bacterium
GACCCCTTCTTCCCCTGCTAGCGACTTGACCCCTTCTTCCCCTGCTAGCGACTTGACCCCTCGGACCCTCGGACTTGAGCTAAATACCTCTCTTCGCTCGTTGAATGATTTTTGAGTGCCGGTGGCGGTCTTTGGTGTCTTTCCAAAGGTTTTGAATTTGTTTCTCGAGAATTTTTGACGCCATGTCGACGGCTTCAATGATGGTTTGGGCGTCTTTTTTAACAGAAATTGTTTTTCGCGGGACTTTGGCAATGATGTGGCAAGACTCATTTCCCTTTAAATGATGATGGCTTGCCGTCAAAATGTACTCAAGTTTGATGATACGGTCTTCAAAACGAGCCAGTTTGGTGAGGCGGTCGTAGATGTGTTCTCGCCAGCGCTCCAAAATTTCAGTTTGATGACCTTTGATGAGAATTTGCATGCCAACCTCCTATCTGCTTGATTAATCCATTATAATTTAGATTAAATCATTTGAACATTAAGGAGTTCCATACATTGAAAAAGCGAGTTTTTTCCGGCATCCAACCGACGGGAATTGTCCACATCGGAAATTATATCGGCGCCCTGAAAAACTGGGTGGCGATGCAAGACACTCATGATTGTGTTTATTGCGTTGTGGATTTGCACGCCATCACCGTCCCTCAAGACCCTGTAGCGTTCCATGAAAATATCCTACGCACCGTCGCCACACTTTTGGCGGTGGGAATCGATCCCAAAAAATCCATTTTGTTCATTCAATCCGACGTCCCGGAACACAGCGAGCTGGCGTGGATTTTAAATTGCTTTGTTTATTTCGGGGAACTCAGCCGGATGACTCAGTTCAAAGACAAATCCGCCGTCCGCGGTCAGGGCACATCCGTCGGGCTTTTCGATTACCCTATTCTTATGGCCGCTGATATTCTCCTTTACGGGGCCCATGAAGTTCCAGTGGGGGAAGATCAAAAACAACATTTGGAACTTACGCGAGAGGTGGCGCGCCGAGTGAACAGCAAGTTTCCCAATCTGTTCGTTGTTCCAGATGCCTATATTGGAAAAATGGGAGCGCGCGTCATGGGGCTGGATGACCCGTCCGTCAAAATGAGCAAAACGGCGTC
This sequence comes from Elusimicrobiota bacterium, assembly GCA_022709485.1. GTDB lineage: Bacteria > Elusimicrobiota > Elusimicrobia > F11 > F11 > JAKLIS01. The sequence continues at coordinate 1,095 of JAKLIS010000308.1, forward strand.
CTCTGATTCCAATTACATCTCTTTGGCCGACACCCCGGATCAAATCCGCAACAAGTTTAAACGCGCGGTGACCGATTCCGACACCGCGGTCCGTTATGATGAAGATAAAAAGCCGGCTGTGTCCAATTTATTGACCATATACAGCGCATTCTCCGGCCAACCTGTGGACGCTATTGAGAAAGATTTCACCGGGAAAGGATACGGCGACTTTAAAAAGGCCTTGGGAGAGCTGGTGGTGGAGAAACTCCAACCGCTTCAAAAAAGAATCGCCGACCTTTTGAAAGAAAAACAAGAATTGGACGCCATTCTTGCCGAGGGGGCTCAAAAGGCCAGAGATCTGGCCGCTCCGCGAATGAAGGAAATCCGGCGGAGACTCGGCCTTGGACGATAAAATTAAAAACCAGCTCACGGAACTTGTGGACCAGCTTGAGAAAAAAGTCCCCTACGCCGCCGCTCTGTATAAAAAAAGCAGCGGGACCCGCCTCAATATCAATCGCGTTCAAGAATCCATTGATCAAGTGGACCCCGCTGAAGGAGTCGTATTCACCTTGTGGAATGGCCAATCCTATTTTGAAGCGTCATTCAATAAGCTGAATTGGCAAGAAGTCAAAACAGATTTAAACGCGTTGGCGGATTACGCCCAAAATTCAGTTGATCCCTCCAAGCCTTCATTTGACATTGATCCCGGAACGCCGTTAAGAAAAGATTATTTCTCTTCTCTTATTTTAGACCCGGCCAAAATCCCGTTAGAAAAAAAATTGGCGCGGGCCAAGGAACACCTTCACGCGGCCCTCTCGGCTCATCCCAAAGTGACCAACGCCATTTCGGTTCTGGGAGACGTCACCCATGAGGATCTGTTCGTCAATCGCAGCAAAGTTATCACCCAGACGATAACACGGACGGATGTTGTTTTGGTGGTTTACCTGTCCGATGGAGAAAAATCATCCGAAGTCCACGATGGGCGATCCAAAAACGCCGGGTTTGAAGCCGCCCAACTTCCCAAGGAACTCATTGAAAAGATGGTTCAAGACGGATTGACCTTGTTGGGATCCGAGAGGCTCAAACCAGGAGCCTATGACACGGTGGTGGACTCCGAGTGGGCGGGCATCATTGCCCATGAATGTTTCGGGCATGGGATGGAAACGGATTTGTACACCAGGGAACGGGCTTTAAGCCGCTTTTATATCGGGAAACCGGTGGCCGCTGATATCGTCAATATGTTTGACGATCCCTCTCTTGTTAATGAGGCGGGTGGTTTTTTCTTTGATGATGAAGGGGCATTGGCCACCTCGACCCACATCATCAAAAGCGGCCTTCTTCAAAGAGGCCTCACCGATTTGGCCAGCGCGCACAAATTAAAATTGGAGAGATCCTCCA
>JAKLIS010000309.1 GCA_022709485.1 Elusimicrobiota bacterium
TGGTAAAGCCGCGCATACCACAATTTGAATCGCTAAATTTGGTTTTAAAAAAAAGATTTATGAGAAAGGTCAAAAAGGGAGTTCCCACATAGCGATGGAGGAAAGGCATCGCGCCCTTTTCGATTTTCCCCCTAAAGCGGCTTCCCATGACAAAGTCGTAGCCTTCATTTAATTTTTGCCAAAATGGGCCGATTTCTTCGAAATTGTAAGAGTCGTCCGCGTCTCCCATGATGATGCGTTCCGCGCGGGCTTGCGGAACAGCGCTCAAATAAGCATTCCCGTATCCCTTTTCCTCAACGGCCACGACTCGAGCCCCCATGGAAGCGGCCAGTTCAACTGTGCGATCGGTGGACCGGTAATCAGCAATAATCACTTCGCCCTTAATGCCTAACGCAAGAAAGGATTTCTGAGCTTTTTGAATGCAAAACCCTAAGGTTTTCTCCTCGTTCAATGTGGGAATGATAATCGAAAGTTCTATTTCACTCATATTTTTCTATTTCATATTATGAACTCACAACATGTCAATCAATATAATTAAAAGAAACCAGAGTCAAATTCATGATTTCCTGTCCCATCGTTCAACTTTCCTCATAATGACATTGATTTTTCTGGCGGCCGTTGGTCTCCGTTTGGCCTCCAGTCTGTCCCTATACGGTCGTTACCATCCAGACGAACCACACCATATTAACATCGCTTTAAATTTTGGAACCGGGGATCTAAACCCCCATGTATTTAAATATCCCACTTTTTGGATGTATTTCCTTTTTTTTATTTACGGATGCACTTACCTTATATGGTCCGGATTTGGCCTTCTTCACTCCGTCGCTGACTTTGCCTGCCTTTTCATAAACAACCCGTTGTTTTTTTACTACGTGGCCAGAGCTGTCTCCATTCTGGTGGGTTCCCTATGCGTTATTGTTATTTATAAGGCAGGGAAGGAATTATCTATAGAGCGTGTGGGAATGTGGGCGGCCTTGATAGTAGCCGTCTCACCAGAAATCATCATTTATGGCGGTACGGCAAAGCCGGATATGCTGATGCTTTTATTCTGCTCCTTTGGTTGGTTTTTTGGCGCTAAGTATTTTCGTGGGGGTAAATTCAGAGATGGTTTGGCCACCGGGCTGTGTTTGGGTTTCGCGGCCTCCACACAATACACGGCCGGACTATTATTGTCGCCGTTATTATTTTTTACTCATTTCAGCCGGCAACAGTGGAAGTTAAATCGAAGCACTATTTTTGCGCCGGCCCTTTTAGTTGGTTATATCGGGCTCGGTTTCGCGTTTATAATGGGAACTCCTTTTGCCCTTTTGGAACAAGCCACCTTTGTTCGAGATTTAAAAGACCTCTTGGAATTTGGGACTGGAATCATGCAAGAGAACCCCCAAGCTAGGGGATTGAAAATCTTGCTTTCAATGTCCGGCCTGGTGGGGCCTATTCCCTTGGGACTGGGTCTTATCCTCATTGGGGCCATCGTCACTTTCAAATATGATCGACGAATTTTTCAATTTCTCGTTTTCCCCATTACCCTCGGTGGAATTCTTTGGAGCCGACAGACTTGGCCCGAGATTCGCTACGGGGCGTCCATTTTTCCCGGAATTGCCCTGTTAAGCGCATCAGGCTGGTGTTTACTTCAGGACAAATTCCTTAGATCCAAATGGTTTTCAGGTATTCTTTTGGTGGTATTAATTATTCCAGCAAGCTTTAAGTTTTTATTTTTTATCAACGTATGGCGTAGTCCGGACCCCAACAAACTCGCAAAAATATGGATTGAGACCCATATTCCAGTCGGGAGTCGTTTGCTGGTCGACCAAACACATGCAACCCCCCCATTGGCGATGTCTCAAACACAAATCCAGCGGTTGTACGAGAAAACCTCCAAATTGGGCCACCCGCGCGCCAATTATTTTAAAACCCAGTTAGAGTGTGGAGTGAACGGAAAATATGAAATTTTTCAAATCCAAAGGTCGTATCTCAACCTCCTTTCAATGAAAAGACATGTCGAATGGTCGCAATTGGGGTATGAAATGGTGGACGCCCGGGGCGGATGGAACAATTTAATTGACGCTGGTATTGATTACGTCATTGAATCTGATTTTGGATATAATTCTTCCACGGCTAACCCATTTTTTCCATTTTTCAAAAGGCTACGAGAAGAGGGCCGGCTTCTGGCGGCATTTGAATCCTCTTATTTAGATGAACGGCCAGCCATTCGCATCTATAAAATTTCCCATTCGTAAACCTCTCAACGAAATACCTTTTTCTCATTGCCCCGAGTTAAGAGAAAACCGTTATTGGCATGAGGAATATTTGGAAATTCGGCTTATGTTCGTGTTTTAAAGAGATTTTTTGTTCGATTTTATAGGGTGAAATGAGAATTTACTGATTCTTGTTTTCGACCAAAACTCGGAAAACAAAGCGGGGGAGTTGAAGAATTCTTGACAGGCGGGAGGGTTCCTGTTGGAGACGATAA
>JAKLIS010000031.1 GCA_022709485.1 Elusimicrobiota bacterium
ATTTTCGCTGCTCCTTTTCCACGGAACAGCCTACCTAAACTTTTTCTTCTTGTGTCCAGTTACCGGGGGTCACTCCAAATTGAGCTCGTAGCCCTTCTTTTTACAAGACGGTTACAAGAAATTAACCTAAATTTAACTTTCTCTGTCTAAGATCTGATCGCGAAGTATAACCCCGCGGTTAAGATATGAGACGAAACTCGAAAACGGCATGCGCCGTTATTTCATTTCTTTTCTCTTGGAACCTCATTTTGGCTCCATGGGCCGAAGCGAATTTTTGGAAAGAACGGTCTCAAAGTTTATCTCGTCTTTTTCCCTCGCCGCCTGTTTCCTCTGTTCCCATTAAAAAATTTCCGCCTTCTTTCCCCGTTCAAGTTCCCCAAAATATATCCCACTCCTTAACCAAAGAAATCTTAAGCGTTCTCCCCTCTTCAAAGGTTCAAATTCTCAAAGTCGCCGATTTCGGAAAAAAAATCGAACAACCGTGGGTTCTCATTCAAGACATTCATCAAAATGCCGAAGCTCAATTTAATATCGCTTCGGCCCTTCAAGCCCTCATTGATTCTCAAAAAGCGGGGGTGGTAGGGGTAGAGGGGGCTTTTGGCCCATTTGATTTTTCGATCTTTCGCCGGTTCCCAGATAAGGCCATCGTCAAAGATGTGGCCAACGCTTTCATAGAAAATAATCTGATGGCGGCTCCTTCTTATGTCGGGATTATCAGCCCCGTCCCCTTTAACCGGTTTGTGGGGGTGGACGATCGCCCCCATTACGACGCCAATGTAACGGCCATTTTTGAGTCCCGGCAAAAAAAATCGGAGTTTTTGAGAGAGATCGGGAAAAAAGAGGTGTCATTATTCGGTTCTCCTTCCGAGGGCCAAATCCCGGTTGACTTAAAGAAATTCCTGACTCTCCAAAAGAATTTTTACCGCCGGAAAATTGATTTTGGCTCGTTTGTGGGAAAGGCGAGCGATTTCGGCATTCCCGGAAATGGGGAGATTGAAAAATTCAAAAAAGCCTTTGCCATTGAAAAATCAATCGCTTTCCCCCGTTTGGAAAAAGAGCGTAAAGATATACTGGGCCTTCTCTCACATTCTTTGTCTGCCGGCGAAGCGCGCCTCCTTTGGGACGAAAGCCGCGCCTACCAATCGGGCCAATTGAATTTTGGGTCCTTTTATAAAACTCTGCATAAACTCTGCCTCGACAAAGAGATTAACATGAGCCGGGTTCCCGAATTAAAGAAATACATCGATTACGTTCTTCTCGCCGATTCCATTGATTCGAACAAATTATTCAAAGAAATAAATAATTGGGAAAACCAAATCATAAGCCATTTATCGGAAAATCCGGCTGATTTGGAATCGGCCAAAACGAACTGGTGGATTTGTCTGGCGGAAAAAATTGCCCGGTTGGAATTAACCTTTGACGAATGGATTATTTATCAAAAGTTAAAGAAAGACTTAGCGGGCCATTTAGCTGAGATTGATTTTCTTTCAAAGCCATTTGAGAATTTTTATCGGGAAGCGGATATCCGCTCTCGCCACATATTCCAAAACTTAAAAAAATCCAGATCTGCCGGTTCCAAAGTGATGGTGCTCGGGGGTTTCCACACAGAAGAAGTATGCCGACTTCTCGCTAAAAATAAAATCTCTTTTATTGTTATCTCTCCAAAAATTTCTCACTTGGGCAATACCCAAGATGAGGATTCTTATCTATCGGCCTTCTCAAAAGAAAAAACACCGCTTGAGAAATTATTTTCCGGAGAAAAGCTGACCATTGGTTCGGAAAACCTTCCTTTAGGGGTTATGAACCCTCCCGCCAATAGCGCCCTGGCGGCCCGGGGCCGCCTTTTTTTGGCCTTGGCCGCCGCCAAAATAGTCCATTTGGGGCTTTCAATGGAGCGGCTTTCCTTTGTCATCGTAAAAAAAGCGGGACATTTCTACGAGGTGACGACAAACGCCTTCGGAAAATCGGTTAAAAATTTTCTTTTTCCGTCTTCACCTTCAACAACGAAGAGAAATACGAATACCGTTCAACAATTGGCGGGATGGAGCGTAATTCGCCCGCCTTCCGCTCCGGGGGGGTGGGCCGGCTTGGCGAAATATTTTGGATTTAGAGCCCCGAACAACATCGATCAGGCCCGCCGCCTCTTTGGATTCCTCGGGTTGGCGGAAGGAACAATCACGGGAATCATTCTTTTTAATTTGCGAGCGCACCTTTATTGGGCGCTGGCCGTATGGATTTTTGTTAATGGAATCCATTTTCTCGGAATTTATGTTTTCAATCCGAAGCAAGGGCGTTGGCAAATTCTCTCTTTCCAAGATCTGAAAAAATCTCCTCGGCAATTTCTTGAAGGTTTTTTCTTGTCTAATTTAGTCGCCGCGACCAGTTTGTTTGGATTTTTGCCCATCTTTTTTAATTGGCCTTCTGTTTTTATTTTTATTTTTTCGATCCTTCCTCATATTTCAGCTGGGTCCCTAATCGCCAGCCGGCCTATGGCGGGATCTTCAAAACGATTCGCGATGGTGGCCGCCGAAGTGGACGGCTTTGGAAAGGTGGGCGGTGTGGCGGACGTGGTGGATGAGTTCTCCCGCGAACTGGCCGATCTGGGACACCATGTGGACATTTTTGTCCCTTTGGCAAAATCCATTGACCGAACCCAGCTCACAAAAACAGATTGGGTGGTCAATGTTCCCATGGGCCCCAAGGGGCTCAAAAAAGGAATCGTATGGAAAAGCCAATTGGGAGGGGTCCAAATCTTTTTCATTGAAGAAGAAGAATATTTTGGCCGGGATAATCTTTACGGATGGCCAGACGATATGGAGCGATTTGCTTTTTTTGATCGGGCCGCTATCGAGGCCATGAGAAAAACTCAAGGCCCCTATGACGTCATTCAATGCCACGATTGGAATGGGGGGTTGGTCCCTGCGTATATTGAGGAGGAATACAATAAAAAAGGAATTCCGGATTTTCAAAACACCAAAACTGTTTACACCGTTCATAATTTGAGGTTTCCGGGGAAATTCGGCCGGGATGATTACGCGGTGACGGGGCTTTCTTGGGACCTTTATCAAATGAACGGCGTCGAATTTTACGGTGATTGGAGTTTTGCCAAGGCGGGAATGTATTACGCCGATTACACCACCGTCGTCAGCAAAGAATATTTGAAGGAAATTCTTACCGAAGAGCGAGGGGAAGGCTTTCACGGTCTACTTCAAACCCTTTTTAATGCGGGGCGGCTCCATGCTCTTCCCAATGGCCTCAATAAAAAGTGATGGCCCGAATTAAACTCTCATATTCGCCATCGTTTTAGCGAGTCCAGCTTGGATGGGAGAAGTCCTAACAAAACTTATCTGCAGGAAAAATTTGAGTTGGAAATTAATCCCAACCTGCCCCTCCTTGCGGCCGTTATGCGTGTGGATCATCATCAAAAGGGCCTGGGTCTGCTGGTCCATCCTCTTCCCGGCCCCCTTCCTGAGAATTTGAAAAGTGACATATATAAAATCTGCGATAAATTTAACCTCTCTTATCAACAAGCGGCGGCAATCGTTCATTCTCCATTGTTTCTTTTGGCCAAAATGGGAGCCCAAGTTATTATTCACGGCGCGCCGGCCGCGAGCGACGAGGATGGAAAAGTGCTGGCCCGTCGAATCGAAACCGTCGGCCGAGCCATCAATGCGGTCTACCCGGGAAGTGCCCATATGCAGATGAAATTCGAATCCAGACCCGAAGAAATATTTGCCGGCGCTGATTTGGGACTTAACCCTTCTTTCTTTGAACCGTTCGGCATTGTGCCTCTCCAGCAATCGGCCATGGGATGTGTGCCTATCGTGCGCGCCACGGGGGGGTTCGTGGACAATTTTTCTCATTTTGATTTGGAAAACCTGGAAGGAAATGCCTTTGTGTTCCATGATTTTTCGGCGAGCGCTCTTTTTGAGACGGTCTCTAATGCCATTCATTTGCATCAATCCGACCCTCTCAAATGGCGGATTCTTCAATTGAACGCCATCCGAAATGCCAAAGGATTTCATTGGGAACGTCAAGCTCGGCGGCTTTTGGAAATCATATTCGGAAAAGACCCGCGTCCCCTTCAACAATCTTTTCTCTCATATTGCCTTCGGTGGTTTTCTCGAAACGCGCCATTATTTCTCTTCGCCGGTATTTTTTTAATGGCAGGATGGAAAACCGTGCTGCATCCGAAAAATCTTGAATGGCTTTCTTGGATTGGCTTTGGGGGAATGGGATTTTTTGCCGTTCAAGATTTGTTTAAACCATTTTTTTCCACTCCACCCAGAGGCGCCGTCACATTTCTAAATATTAACAATCATCGCCAAATGATTGATTTTCGGAAGGTTGCCCGAATTCTAAAAAGATCCAAAAAAAAGGCGTCTGCTAGAAAAAAAACCCTTAAAATTCTTTATCACATTATTCCTCACTGGTCAAAGAAATGGCCCGATCCCATTAGTTTGTTTGATGTGAGTGAAAACTCGTCTGGACTGATTGGAATACGGGAAATTAGAGATTTGGAGGCCGAAGGTCATTTTAGAAGGAACATCTCAGAGTTAGAAGCGTTTTTTAAGGAAATATTGACTTCAAGGTCGCTAAAGGATTTCCACGAAATCTCTTCTTTAAGAGGGACTTTTCAAGAGAAGTTGAAAATCTGGGCAAATCGAAATGGGGTGGAAATCGTTCCCATGTTTTTCGATATCCGGGAATATTATTTATTTCTGTGGAGCGAATCATGCTGGGAATTAGCGGAAAGGTTTTTGAAAGAGCCTCACTCCGGTCCGGAAAATAAAAGAGTGGCCCATGATTTATTTTCCAAGGGGTTGAAGGCCTATTCCCAGGTCATTAACCGGGCCTCATGGCAGTATTTAAATGAGATATCTCCTCGCCTTCGACAAAATGAAGATTTGATTGTCATAAGCCCTTTTAATTTTTTTGGTTTGGATAGCGAGCTTGGTTATGACGGAATTTCTGTAAATCGGTTCTTTCCTGACAGCCTTATTTACCCCTCTTTGTTGGAGAGAATTGACCCGACGTTTTTGGCCGAAAAAATGGATCCCGATAAAATGGAGAAAAAAACATTTGATCAGTTCGTTTCCCGGCAGATAGGTATTCATTTATTAATTGATTTTTTTGGTGACCCTACTAAGTGGACCGATCAAGAATTTAATAAGAGGGTTTATCACATTCAAAAATTTGTGTTGAAGCTGTCTGATGGGCAGATTGGATCTATTTTAGATGCGGCCCATGAGCAGAGCCAATTTGTTTCCGCTCTTTTTAGATTGTTGGCAACCGTCGGAGATGAAGAAGAAAGAAAAATATTCGGACTCAAAGAAAGGGGGCCGGGAACCGGTGAAAGGGGATCTCTTTTCGGTTTCGAAGTTTGGACAGAATTAATGGAAAGGGCGGGTTGGACGGGACAGCCGATGGCCATCACACTGGAATTACTTTTGACTCTTTTTAGAAAGGCTGGATTATTGGTCAACCCGTTATTTAGAGGGTTGCTGACAGCCAATGGGAAGGCGGGGCTTTTCAAAATTTTTAAGGAAGCCGCCGGGAGAATTCCCAAAATCGGAGCTGCAAAAATATTTATCTTAAAAGAGATTTCACCGAAAGAAGATTTTAAATTTGGAAAATGGATCTTTTTTAAAAGGGGAGCCGACGGAAAATTAAATATTTTCATCCATCAACAGGTGTTAAAGAGATGGGAGTTAATTCAAAGTAAAGTTCATGGAGAGGATTTTCTATTAGTTGCCTTTCGCATCATGCTGATTCATGAATATTTGGAATTTCGCGGCGTGCCTCATGACCGCCTAATTAAGGAAGGGCTGAGTCTAAGAGGAAATCTTAAAGATTGGTTGAGCAAAGATGATTTATTTCGTAAGGCAAAAGTCCTTTTGGATTCATTAGATTCTGAAAAACCGGCCAACCACCCGGAAATTATACCGTCTGATCAAATCCGGGTCAGTGAAATCACGGGAGATAGCCGTCCTCGAAATCATATTGATCCCACCCCTGTCTCTGTAATCAATAATGGAGATCAAATTCCGCTTAAAACCGTTCAATTTTTACAGAGTCAGGGCTTTTTAGTTGAAGTTTTCAATTTTAACGGAAATCCGGAACAATTGGCTCCTCAAATTAACCGAAATACAGGACTTCTTGTTTTGTTTGGAATATCGCCTTCAATGGCAGTGCTTCTGCGCGCTGTTAAAAGACTATTTAAGCGAAAAATTCCCGCTTTGTATCTTGCAAACCATTATTTAGACGACATTCATGGGATCCCCGTTTTTAATGAATCACTTCCTTTGGATGGACTCGTCTCTATCATCGATAGGCTTCTATTGAATGATTCAATCAGATCTGAAAATGGCGTATCGGGGCTTCATTTGCATTGGGTTAATTTTGAAATCGAAAAAGCGCTCCGTGATAATCGAGTATTAGGTGCCACGAGACTGGGGAATAGAACCTACTGGGGTGTTGCCCACTATGGTGGAATTCCTGGCGTTTCAGCCCACGCCGAATTGAAAAAGTTTATTAACCGATTGGCAGAAATTCATTTTAACCAGGGACATCTATGGGAAGCCATCTTCATTTTGGAAGAGGCGGTGTCCGTTTTTGAGGACCGCGAAGAATTTTGGGAACTATTAAAAAAGGCCTATGAAAATTTAGGGAATTGGAGCCCATCAAAAGACACAAAAGTAAAAATTGAGGGCATCAACGAATTTTCAAACAGAGAGTTCAGACAAGAAGAGAAAGTGGAACCGGGAGATCCGGATTTCTTTCCGGATTTAGCCTCCAAATGGGCCGGCTGGGGCCGTCAATGGAAAGGAGAAATTCCAAAAGAAGTGCTGAAAGAAGCCATTCGAGATTCCCAAAATTTCCATCATGAAAATCCTTATTGGCCTTCGTATCTCTGGGTTCATTATTTATCCCCGCGGTTAGCGATGAAATATAGTACAGATCGAATTTGCCTGGTGATAGATCCGTCGGGGTTAATATTGGACGTCCTAACAACACCGGATAACTGGAATAGAAAAGTATGGGTTCCTTTTTTAAAACGATCGGTTGAATTGAAATGGTCTGGGGATGACGGAGTCCGAAGGGCGGTGAGTAATCGAGATCTTGTTTTCAATCCAGCTTCTTCTTTTCAGGATCGTGAAAGATTAATTTGGTCCCTTTTGTCTCGGGCTGATCACAAATATATAGATGGAGGTTCACTGGTCTTAGGGGCAAACCCAAGCCATATTGAGGGATGGAAAAATATCTTGTCGGAGTCGCATGTGGCTCAATTTGAAATGGAGCCAAGATTCAGGCTGGTTCTAATGACAAAGGGGAAGAAACTGGAAGCGCACGATTTGGTGTGGATAGGGGCCTTATCCGGATTTGGCTTTTGGGGGCCAATTCAAAATATTTTTGGAATGGCAGGTGTCGATTCAATTATATTGGTACTGGCGCTCGGGATGGCCATCCTTTTTTCCCGCTTTGTCTGGGACACATGGGAAGAAGTTACGCAATATATTTGGGGTCCTCGCATTTCCATAATTGCCATTCCGGCCGGCGCCACTTCCCAAGAGGTGCAGCGGCTGCTAGATGAGATCTTGCCAAAAAGAAGAGCGATTTTCCCGAAACGTCAAAAAACGATGATTATTTCATCGTCAAAGTCGATTGTCCCTCTTCGGGAGGCCTTGCTTTCATCCCAATTATCAGTAGAGGTTATCGTCAACGATTCTGCATTTGTTGACGCAGCGGATGGCTTGTCCGGGCCATCAGGGGGGCCGGCACTTGAACTCACGAATCTAGAACAGATCATGCGCCGCCGGGGCTTCACATTTGGACGTTTTAAATTGTTTGTTCCTAAGGGACTAATCGTCAATGTCAATTCTCTTTCCCCAAACTCGCTTTTCTATGACGCCATGGTCTTTTTGGTGGGACTTTTAGACACCGTGCCCCTCGAAAAAACCTCCGTAGAAGAAAAGAGCAAGGATTGGAGTTGGTCCCGCCGCTTCGCGTAAAAGTTGGAAGGGCCCAAGTCGCTAGCAGGGGAAGAAGGGGGCGATGTCGACGGGCGCGGGCTCGCTCAAAATAAGAGCGGACACGATTTGGGCCGTGATGGGGGATAACAGAATTCCGCTTCGGTAATGTCCGGTGGCCAAAATGAGATTGGGAAAATTTGGGTGGGGGCCCAATACTGGCAAGGTGTCCTTCGTTCCGGGACGTAAACCCGCAATCATTCCCCGTGTTTTTTTCCCGCCAAGTCCTGGAAGGATAAACCTAGAAAAATTTCGCAACGTTTCCCGGGCTTCTTCCGTCGGGCTATCGTCGAATCCCACATTCTCCACCGTTGTTCCCGCCAAGGTATATCCATCCGGTTTTGGGGCAATGTAGCCTTTGGACCGGGTATAGACGGGATGGGAAAGCGGCCGAGAAGGGGTGTCATACACCAGAAGCTGGCCGCGAATCGGAACAATTCCGATTTTTTTCCCAATCCAGGAGGCGATTTCGTCAGTCCATGCCCCGGCCGCAAGGACAAAATGCTTCGCAGAGAAAATTTCGGATGACGTCTGAACGGAAAAAATTGAATTTTTGGATGTTTTAAAAGAAGTCACCGCTTCTCCTTCTCTGATATCCACGCCTTTCTGCCGCGCGGCTTGCGCCATAGCGGCCACGTACCTTTCCCCAACCAATTGGCCGTCTTCCTCAAAAAAAGCGCCGCCATATTGATGAGGCGTCACTTCGGGATACAGGCTCGCCACGTCATTTTTTGAAAGCCAGCGGGCTTTAAATTTTGAATAAACCTGGCGGATGGTTTCGTTTTCGAAAAGGACCGCCTCTTCTTCGTTTAAGGCGAGATTTAAGATTCCATTTTTTTCGTAACCAAAACCCTGTCCGGTGAGATCTTTAATTTCTTCCGCGAGGGAGGGGAAAAGATTCAGGCTGGGTTTGGCCAAAGACATGAAGACGTCCCCGCGATGGGCTTCCGTTTGACACTCCAACATGGCCGCCGATGATCCAGAGGCGCCTGCCCCAATATGTTTTCGTTCAATGACGGCCACTTTCTGGCCTTTTTTGGAGAGCGCGTAGGCGCAAGAAAGGCCTATTATCCCGCCGCCGATAACAATGGTGTCAAAATGAAAATTTTTCATGAGTGTTTACCGGCGGAAATTATTTTTCCGCCGCCC
>JAKLIS010000310.1 GCA_022709485.1 Elusimicrobiota bacterium
TTCTGAACGTCACCATCCAGGCCCGCCAGTTCCTTCTCCAGTTTGGGCTGAAGTTCGGTCAATTTGGCGTTGAGTTGACTGGTTTGTTCCGCGAGAAGATTGTTGAGTTCCCCTTCCAATTTTTTCTTTTGATCCTGGGCCATGGAGCCAATTGAATCTTTAACAATCTTGGCGACGGCGTTTTCCATATTGGTGGTGATAGAAAGGGCCGGGTCCGCCATGGTCCCTGTCAGTTTCCCTTCAATATTGATGTTGGGAAGATTTTCCAAGCCGCGCGCCATGCTTTGGACAAATTGGCCTTTGAGAGCGTCTTCTTTGGAGGACCCTTCGCCGGGATTTAAACCAAAGCCCGCCATGAGAAGTCCGTCGTCAAATTTCAAACGGCTCAAATCAAATTGGATTTTCCCACCCAACCGGTCATCCCCCGTCACGTTGAAGGCCACGATTGCATTTCCCACCCCTTCTCTTAAGGCGTCTCCCATGACACCGCCTGAGACAAGGTTTTTCACATTGACGCCGTTGGCCACAACGGAAAAGCCGTCGCTGCTCACCTCTCCCACATGATCAAAAATAGCATTGGCGGCAAATTTTTGGCCTTCCATTTGTCCGTTTAAGTCAATGGTGGTGGGTTTTCCCACCAGGGGAGGGTTGGATGTCAAATGTTTCAATTCTCCCGCCGCGGAAATATTTTGAAATAAACCGGAAAGAAGGGCGTGCTTCACCCAAAACCGGGGCGGATCAGCGGGTTTGGGAAAGGAAATGTCCATTCCTTTGGCCCGGGGTTTGGGAGGCAAGGATTCCTGCTCTTTTTTGGAAGGCATGTATTTCCGCGCCAGTTCGACATAATGGAGAGCCGTGCGCACCCGGTTCATAATGGTTCCCCCCACAAGAGCCTGCACCACTTTTTTGGGTTGAGCGAAATCCAAATTTAATTTTGAAAGAAGGGCATTTAAATCGTTCTCTTTGGCTTTTTTCAAATCGGCCACCGCGTTTTTGAGGCCAGATAGTTCTTGTTTAAGATTGGTATTGGTGGTTTTTAAATCCGTCTTGAGCTGGTTTAAATCCGATTTGGCCTTGTTTAACTTTTTCAAGGCTTCTCCCAACCCGGCAATGCCTTCGACTCCTTTTAATGACGTTTTTCTCACAGCCTCCAGATCCGCGTCGATGGCTTTTAGGCGGCCGTCCACATCGATGCTTTCAATTTTGTTTTTCCAGGTTTCAGGCAGGGTGTCCGCCTTGAGTTTTAATTCGTCGGATTTTTTATAGAGCGAGGTTTCTTTGGGATCAAACTTGAACTGGTCTTTGACATCCGCTTTATAGCCCCCCAAATTTAACATGAACTGATTTTTGTATTTCTCCGCGAATTTGGCGGCGGCACTGGGTTTTTGGTCTTTGGCCTCTTTTTTAACCAGTTTGGGAAGGGCGCCGGATTTTTTCCGGTCCGTGTTAAATTGGATCCCCTCCATTCGCGCTTCAGGGATAATCACTCTCTTTGAAAAAAGGTCGCCAAGGCTTAATTCAAAAGCCAAAGGCCCCATATCCAACAAATTTTTCATGGGGGCGCTTTTGTCGGTGATTTGAACGCGGGAGATTCCGATGCGGCCTTGAAAGATTTTGGTTTTAAGGCCCGTCACATCCACTTTGGCGCCGTTAATTTTGCTCCCCGCGCTTTCGATTCCCCAAGTTAAAAGAGGATCAAAGAAGATGACGAAGAAAACAATTACAGCCGCGTTGAAAAGCGCCACGGGAATGACGAATTTCCATCGGATGATTGAAAGGCCTTTTTTTAATTGCATTTTATTTTAACCCAAACGAGGTATTAATCTCCGGTGATTCCTTTGAAGGAAACGTAATATTTATAAAAGGAACTGGCCTTGACGATGCTGACGATTTTAAATCGCATGACCTGATCCCGAAGCCGCACGCGGTAAAGCTTCACCAAGCCTCTGATGAAAAAATAGTTGGGGATAAAAAAGGCGATTCCAATAATTAAACTTCCCAAAACGATGGTGTTGTTGAAACGGGTGAAAGCCACAATGGGCATGTTATAAAGGGCGGTCCAAAAGCCTTTCAAACCCGGAATTTGAGTTAAAAAATAGTATCCAATGGAATTGGCTAAGGAGTCGATGAAAAAGCTTTGAATTTTGGCGATGGCCGCGGAAAGCCCGACAGCCACCAAATTGAAATTGATGATAAAGCTGAGGAGGATAAGAACGTAAGGCAAGGGACCATTGGCGGGGAGAAGGCCAATGATGGCTCCGTAGGCAAACCCCAACGCAATCTGCCGGGGTGAAACCTCGCCGTTTAGAAGAGCGAACGTCTTTGAAAGGAATTTAATAATCAAAAGCATCGGCGGGATTATACATAGGAAGGGGTCAAGTCGCTACATGACTCATTTTTGATTCAAAAAATGAGTCATGTAGC
>JAKLIS010000311.1 GCA_022709485.1 Elusimicrobiota bacterium
TTAGACCTTGCCTTTCATTTCGTATCGGATTTGTGATAATTGAGCCATGAGTTCAACGGGCCCCACCAAACCCATTGTCAGCCCATCCCTTCTAATTGTCATCGCTTTTATTTCGGTCTGTCTCTGGCATATCGCGGATTTTAGAACCGGTCCGGATAGCTGGACGCAAAAAAAGCTGAAATCAATTGTTCGATCCGGCTACGCGCGTTCCCACAGAAAGAGCGTTGAAACCTTGATGAAGGACTTTAAGAGTCCGGACAGGAACAAGCGCTATTCCGCCGCGCGGCAAGTGTCCCGGTTTGGGGTTGATGCGGAGTTTTGTGTCCCCGAATTGAAACTTCTCCTGCGAGATCCTGACCCTTATGTTCGATATGCCGCCGCTTTTTCCCTGGCCGGGTTTAACGTTTTGGACCGGTGGGTAATCGACAATATTATTGGAGCATTAAATCAAGGCAATCCCAAGTTACAACTGGATGCCATTAACGCTCTTCGAGGAAGGTATCCGTTCCCGTCCGAAACCATCCCTTTTCTCATCCACCTTTCAAAAAGCAATGAAAAGGAAGTTCAACAAGCCTCTATGGAGGTTTTGGCCTATGCACAATCCGATGACCCCCGGATTTCAGAGGCTCTCAAGAGGGGCCTGAAAGAAAAAGATGAAAAGACCCGCCAAATGGCGGTTATCAGTCTTATGCATCGGGAGCCTCAGTCGGTTTCCTTGCAGCAAATAAAGACCGCCCTTAATAATCCGGATAGAGATGTTCGTTTTCAGGCGATTAATAGTCTTGATTCTTCCCACTTGCTGACCAATAAAGAGGTGGAACAAATCTTGCTGGAACGGCTAAAGGACAAAGATGATTCCGTCAGGGAAGCGGCAACAAGAATGATTTATCGGACCTCTCTTGGAGAAGGAATGGTGGTCGATTTGCTGATAAAACAGCTTCAGGACAAATCGAAATGGGTGCGCAGGACGGCGGCCGGGGGTCTTGCCATTAAAGCGGGAGCCTCCGAAAAAGCCATTCCCGCCTTAACCGAACTGGCCCAATCAGAAACCGATAGGTCCTGGGCGCGGAAAACCATCGCCCAAATTGAGAAAGCGAAAAAAAGATGAAATTTTTTTCCCTTCTACTCTCTGTTACCCTTCTCATCTCCAGTTCTCTCATTAGGGCCAATGAATTGAACTTTGACGCGTTCGGGGCCCAAGAACAACATGTCAAAATTGAACCTTTGGCCGAGTTTAATTTCAAGTCAAGCCAATATATTCTGGATTTGAGGAAGGAAATCCTTGATAAAAACCCAGGTTTCCTTTTGGGGCCGTACGTCCCATCCCAGAAAATATTCGGACCTATGCAGAGCGGAAAACCATGGTGGGGAATGTACGGCTATTTTACAGGGGGCGGAACAAAAGAAAGCATTGTGGGTCCGGCCGAAGAGTCCCGTTTTATTTTGAATCCGTTCATTTTGTTTGGCGTTCGGGAACCGGCGGCTTGGCGATCCCCCTATTCCCCCCAAGAAGAAGATGAGTATTACATCAGGCCCACGGCTTTGGTTTATGGTCCGGGGCCCCAAGCCCGGGCCTCCTTCGCAGTGAGCAATCATTTTTCCTATCTAATTCGTTATAACTACGGCAATGCCGAGAAGCGAGATATCACCTTGGTTGGTTACAACGCCAATGACTTGGGTTTTCAGTTTTGGACAATAGAATTAGATAAATCTCAGAATATTAATTGGAAATATAAGGGAGCCAATCCCCATCCTTTTAAGGAATTAATTCATGTCGGGGGATCTTGCGGTTATCCCGGCGGGTGCAATAACTTAAGCCCCTTTATTCATGAGCAGATTATTGAGATTGTGGATTTCCCGGCTAATGCCGCCATTAAGCTCTGGAGGACGAAGCCGCGGTCTGTTCAGGTTCCGGCCGATTTTTCATTCACCATGAATTTTGAATAAAGAAACCTGCTGTCTTCTCGCGTTGTTTCCTTTTAAATACATTATTCCGCGGTCAGAATACCCCTTGCCTATTCGCCCAATAAATGGGACTATTCCCCCCACAACCTTCAGCTCGATCTCGCCCATTGTTTAGTTCCCTTTCGAATTCCAACACTGTCGACGATCATGAGAATTGGGGTGTTTGTATTCAAGGAGAATTAAAATGAAAAAGTTGTATGTAGGAAACCTGCCGTTCAGTCTCACCGAAGACCAGGTCCATGCCATGTTCGCCGCTTGCGGCGCGGTGGCGTCGGCCAAACTGATTACCGATAAGTTCTCAGGCCAATCCAAAGGCTTTGCCTTTGTTGAAATGTCCGATGACGCGGAAGCAGACGCGGCAACCACAAAGCTCAATGGAACCTCCGTTGACGGTCGTCAAATCGTCGTCAATGAAGCGCGTCCGATGGTCAAAAAAGATGGCCCTCGCG
>JAKLIS010000312.1 GCA_022709485.1 Elusimicrobiota bacterium
GCATTTTCTTAGGTATTCCCTCTCCCGCAAGCCCGCGAAGCGGGCGAGTGGGAGAGGGTCGGGGTGAGGGCCCTCCCCACTATAGGGCGTAGGAAGGGAAAATCAACAAGGAGTTGCTAATTATGGACAGACCGAATTTAATGAAAGAATTCTGGAGTTTTCTGATGGAGAACAAGAAGTGGTGGCTAATTCCCATTGTTCTTGTGATATTGCTTCTGGCTGTATTGGTTTTTCTTGGCGGGTCGCCGGCAGCACCTTTTATCTACACACTTTTTTGATTCAACTCGAATACTGGATTCCCGTACCGATTCCTTGACATCCATAATCCGGTACGTGGCGCTTCAATAATAAATTATTGAAGGAGGGGTACAGTCCCACTCGATAATGATAATAATTTAAGTGGTACGTCCCCTGGGGACGCCTTCGCGAGAATGACGAACACTTGGCACTAGGCACTTCTTTATTAATCAAACTCAGGAGCCGGGGCGTTGTAAAGGGCGGCTTCTTGAAAAGGTTTTTTAAACTCTAGGTTTTTTCCGGTCAACACTTCCTCCGCCGCCGCTAAGATGTGGGCGTCTTTGAGCTGGCGTTCAATGGTGGCCAAAGCCACGGGAAGATTTTCTTTAAATTTCATGTCGTGAATCAAAAGTTCCTTTCCATTGGGGCCCACAAACTGGAACATCCGGGATTTATATTGTTGGCAAAGTAGAGATAGATCCCCCATCGGCATATCGACACCCAAGTAAGACACCAGCGTCCCGTCCCACTCCTTTTGCCGTGGAACAAACACAATCCGCCCGCCGTATTCTTTCAAAGCCTGCCGCGTGACGGACAAATCCGAGAGCTGCCGCATGGCGTTATACGCCGGGTGACGGCCTTCATGGGATTTCAAATATTTTTCCATCCCTTTTTCAAAAGCGCGGGAAAGGGCGGGGAAGGAATTCTCGTGAGTCTCCGTCAAAACGTGGATTTCAGGGTCCCCAAAGGTGGTGCCCGTGCCGCCTTTCTGGCCTTGGGGGTTGGACACGCCTTCAATGACGTTGACGTATCCTTTTTCAAAAGTTTTGAGCGCGTATGACACGGCTTTGGGGTTTATTATTTCGGTGGTGTGGCGATCCATATCGTTTATCCGGACAATGCTTAAAATCTTTCCGCCGCGATCGATTAAATATTCTAAAGCCTCTCGACCGCTATCTCTCACTTTTTCCCCTTTAACAGAGTAGGTGATGAAATCCCCTTTTCGAACGCATTGTAAAAGGGCGTACAGGTGACCGGCGGCGTCTTTGGCCTCCTCCGCCATAATAAATGAAGGCGTTCCCCGGTCATCGCAGGAAAGACCGCGGATCAAATCTTGTTCAATGGTGACAATGTTGCCGGGCTCAAAACCGAAAAACTGGGATCTCCTTAAATCTTCCCAATGGGCTTTGTCCACGCCGGAGCGGGAACTCACAAAGAAAAGAATTTTTTGGCGGGCGATCGCGTCTTTATAAGCTTGGGTGGCGGCCTTCAAAGAAAGCCGGCCGGCCAAAATCTCTTTTTCGACGATGCAGCGAAGCGCCGCCCGAAGCATCACCGGCTGCTTGGGCCCCAAAGGCGTTTTCATTATAAATTTGGCCACGGCGCTGGGGGTGGGACCGGCCGCCGTTTTGACTTTGTCGAGGAGTGGCCCCAAATTCAATTCTTCTTCAAATTCCGTCCCCACAGTTAAAGGATTCAAATTATAGAAGGGACCTTCTTGAAAACGGCTGGCTTCGCCCGCCTGACAAAGGCAATGCACCACATCCCCGTTTAAAACGGCCCGAAGAGCCTCAGGAGAAGGAGCGTCCGCCAAATCAACAGTGTCGGCGGCGGCCACCCCCACTTCGACGTCTATTTCATTTTGCGGTGGGAAAATGGGATTGGCGCCATGAGTTCGAAGAAATATTTCCAATTCTGATTTGTTTCCGCGCGAGATCAGCCGCCCCAGGGTCTCCCGTTCGTAATCGTCGAGGGACTCCTCCAACTCGCTCAACTCTGCTTGTTCAAAATTGGCCGCGGATACAAACGCCTCTATTCCCCGGTGAACGCGGCGAAATCCGCGCCAGCGGGCCTCGGCGATGGGTGAACTCCAGTTGGAAACACGTTTTTCAGTCATAAATGGGAGGCCAATATACACGCATTCATAGCAGAGAATCAATCAAAAATTAATAGAAACGGAAAAAAGTGCCAAGTGCCTGGTGCAAGGTGGCCCTCACCCCGCCTTCGCCCTTTGGGCTTCGCGGGCAGGCCCGGCCCTCTCCCGGAGGGAGAGGGAGCGCGCATTATCTTAAGTATTCCCTCTCCCGCGAGCCCGCGAAGCGGGCGAGTGGGAGAGCAACTGTGTTGTCAAGTGACAAACTTTAATCAGGATGCGAGCGATATGGCCTGGCGCG
>JAKLIS010000313.1 GCA_022709485.1 Elusimicrobiota bacterium
AAAGCTCCATAAATACTATGGAAAAGAAGGATTCCCGCCGGTACATGACTGCCATCCATGCCTACAATAATTACGGGGTGTATTACCGAGTGGAACGCCTGCCTTCAGGAAAATCGAAGGAAACAGGGCCTTATATTATTTCCCAAAGAGATTTTTATAACGGCGCGGTTGGGTATAAAAACGGCCAGTTTTATATGCAGAAAATTCCCGGCTTTACGAGAGTTAAATTGGGCTATAGAGCGGTGCAAGATTCACGTGGGCCCGATCAAATCACGGGATTCCCAACTAAAAAATTTACGATTATGGATCCCGGATATAAAGCTCTCTATTCTCAGTCCATCGACAAACAAAATGAATTGAAGGCTCTTAAAGCCGAGAGAAAATTGGCAATCAAAAACCGTGAAGAGGTATACAGCCGGCACGGTCTTTTGGCAAATCAAAGACAAACACCCACAGGGCCTCCCAATGCCATCGAAAGATTAAGGAATTCCATTCAGAATGCCTTTGGCAAAAAGGGTTTCGTTGAAATCCCCTCTAAGCTGGAGCAAGCCAAAAAAGATCTGGCCGCGGCAGAGTCAAAAATGGTGGCGTCATTTATGGTTGGGCCCAGCGCCCAAGGAGCTTATATTCCCTTTCAGAAAAACTTTCGGCTCGATGTTTATAAATTCGCGCACTCGGATAAGGGGATATCTTATTTGGGCGTCGAAAATAGGAGTTTAGGGACCGTGGTCCCTCAAGACCCGAAGGATGGATTGGATCCGACCACCGGCGAAAAGGGATTTTACGCGGCTATCAATTTTTTCAACAAGCTCTTAGAACACGGGGCGGTCCAATCGGGAGACAATAAAAATCGTCAGGAATTCTGGAGTGGGACAAACTATCTGGCAGGAAAATCCGAACGGCCGAATTACAAATACATGGTGATAGATTCTAAGGGAAAAGAACCCCAAGTCACCCAGCAATTTTTCTGGCTCACAAAAGCCGAAAGACAGGCAGATAAATCCCCCCAAAACGCCCGTGAAGTGAGTTTCCAAGAGTGGGCGGAACAAAAGGGACTCACGGTAATCGGCGTTTTCACCAACGGGGATTTAAAAGGCCGATCCGATATTAAATTTGATGCCTTGAACGGTTTCTATCACCGGCTTAATGATAAAGGACTTATTTTGGCGCCGTATGCGGGAGGCGTGGGACTGGATCAAAAAACCGGGAGAATCGCCGCCGTTTATGATCGAGACGACATGTGGCTGGTCAACTTCGCTTTCAAAATGGAAATTACCCCCGAACAATTCAATGACATCAATCAAATGAGCGAAGAAAAAAGGGTTCATGAATTGGGAGTGGTGAAGACGGAAATGGTCAACGGCGAATATTTCGAATGGGTTTTGAGCCGGCCTGAAGATCGCGGATCATTGGCGGTCCGTCAAGTGGAAGATGGAAAATTAACCGACAACGATCTGCTCCTGACATTCTTCACCGATTTCGGCCCTGAAGTTTCAAAGGCGGGGATCCATCAGTCCATTGCTTTTTACACCTACTTACGAGGCCTCACGCAAGGGATGGCCATTTACCCCGACGAAAATGATTCTTGGCGGCCAGGGAATGTGGGATTAAAACCGTTCTTCATCGGAAGTCGGGAAACGGATCATCCGGTTTTAGAACAATTGAATTCTCAAATGGAAAACGCGGATGATTCCGCAGTGGAACAAATGATCGAGAAAGATTATGACGCCGCCAAAACCACGCTCTTCTGGCTGAATGATGTGGAGGCTTTTCTCAAAACAAGGCCTGGGTTCAGAAATTTTGAGACGGATGTCCGACAAGCCAAACAAAATTATTGGGTCCATCCGGAAACAGGGAAAATGTCGTTTGTTATCGGGCGTGACGCCGTTCAATCGGCCCTTAAGGAATTGCCGAAACTCCAGGGCGAAGCGAAAAAGGATTTAGCTGAAAAAATTAAATTCGCACAGGACAAAGGATTTGCCCAGGTGAACCCGCGCATCAGCGCTTACGATAAAGAATGGAGTTTATTTGACAAGTTTAAGAAAAACCTCGAAATAAAAGCTTTTCACGAGAAGGATCCGGTTAAACGAAAAGAACTCAATATCCAATTTCAGCGGGCCGCACGAGAGTTGGCCTGGAAAGATGAACGAGGCTTCCGCCATGCGCTCATGCCGGGATATCCGGACGCTCTTTACCGATTTCAAACACTGTATAAATCCAAAAAGTGGGATTAAGCAGGGTCTTTGGGGGCCTTTGGGATCAAGTCTCCAGAAGACCGAGGGATCAAGAATAAAGGGGCCGTTATTACTCGTCGTCCCGAGATGTCTCTGCTCGGGACCTCTCTTTGGGTGCCGAGCAGAAAATTCTCGTGCCGAGCAGAAAATT
>JAKLIS010000314.1 GCA_022709485.1 Elusimicrobiota bacterium
CATCCGATATTTTTTCACGAATCACGGGATTTAACCCGACCTCTTTAAATGGTCCCTTTTTACCCGCTATCGGCCATTCACTCCCCGGTTGAAATAAAGTGAAATTCGCGGAGCAACCCATCGATAAAACTTTTTTAACCAACCCTTCCATGATTTTTATCCCTTCGCCTGGCTGAGGAAAACGCGGAATTAAAAGGACTCTGGGCATTGAGGCCGTATTCAATGAAGAAACCTTGGGAGCCTCAAAGAGAAAGACAAGATCTGCCGTCACATGGATGGGTTTATTTTTCACCCCCATCTGCTCCAACATTTTTTTTGATTCCAGATCCCGCACCAGGATTTGGACGTTCCTTAAAGAGAAAACCATCCGCGATAACCGCCTCAAAAGAAAAGAGCCGATGGATTCAATCCCGACGGCCAATAGACAAGTTCTCTTCCCCAAAATTGACGAGAGATAAATAAGCCCCAGGTAATAAAGAAGAGAACGTCCCGTGGTTGAATCCTGAAAGAGGCCCCCCCCTCCCAAAATAAACAAATCACTGGAGGCCAAATGATAAAGAATGGAAAAAGGATTCCACCGGTTAAATGCCCGAACGCCATGGGACTTTTTGGTTTCATTCGGGTTTTGAGACATAACGATTATTGAAGCCAGAGGAAATTTTCGTTTAAGTTCTTTCACCAAGACCGATAAAATGAGTTCGTCTCCCAAATTCCCAAATCCATAATAGCCCGCGATTAATATTTTCAAACCTGTTTCCTCGTTAACTTCTTAAGGAAAAATATCCCCACAACGCCAAAAACAATCCCCAGCCATATTCCATGAAATGTTCGTAGGAGTTCTGAAGAGAAAAGGGAATGAAAATGATGAAATGAATTAAGAATGGAAATTTGTCCGATGAGTCCCACTCCAACCCATAGCCGTCCGTCCGTTAAAAAGTTTTTATTGGATTTCAAGCTCGCTCTTAACCAAAACCCGATGAGCAAGGCCGGGTGCCCTATCAAGAATTCTTTGAATCGCGGTCGGACCCATAAAACCTGTTCGAGCCAATCCCGAAAGTTTCTTTCCTCGTCCAAAACGGGAAGAACCGGATGATTCCCGCTCCTCATCAAATAAAGGGCGACAAAAACCAACACAAACCCCATCAACATTCCCACATGCCATATCCGGAGGGGCTTTTGTAAAAATTGATTTACTTCTGAGGCCTTCATCAACAACGGAAATGAAGCAAGAAAGGGAAGTAGTAGCTCCAATTTTACGCCGGGCATGGGCCTCAGGCCGACGATGGAGTAAAAATCTGATCCCACGGCATGAATCAGAACCCCACCCAGCGTTGACAACAGAGAAAAAAGAAGGAATCCGAAAATAAAATTGATTTGGGAATCCGCCTTGACGATCCAAATCCCAAACAAAGGGAGGATGATGGCCATTAGAAGGATAAAAATTACTCGCCCTTTTGGATTTTTAATTAACTTTGATTTCGACCCTTGGTACAGATCGAAGAGGGTTTTTGAAGAGGGAGAAAGGCTTAGTTCAAACCCTTTCCTCTTCAATTCCTCGAAAATCTTACGTTGAAACTGAAGGTTCTCCTCAAAGGTTAAAGACGGTGAAAAATGAATTTGAAGGTGTCGAACCCATCTGCCGGTGGCGGCACGAATAATCCTTTGTTCCCATAAGGCCAAATTTGGATTAACCGTTTCGCGCGCTTGCAAGCAATGGGTCTTAACCATTTGTGAAGGAATTTTAGACGCAATTTTGGATAAACCGTCTTGGTGAGAAAATTCCACCAACGGAACAAAACCAGAGGTCATCATAACCGCCGTGACCACCTCGTCTAAATAAATAGGGAAGCCCAAGGCGGCATTCTCATAGGCCAGGACCCCGTCCCCCGTCCGCATCCGGTTTAACACGGGCCAGGGAGAATCCTTTTCAATTTGACGGGCCCGCCAAAGGATTTTAAAACCCAAGTTCCGAATTCCATTTTCAATATTTGGGGAAGCCGTCGCATTAAGGCTAATGACAGAAATAGGGATTTCCTTTAGACGAAGCAACAATTTTTGATCTGAGACGCTTTCTTTCAGGGAATAGGCCTCGATATCTTTATAATCGACCTCAAATGAAACGGCTTTGTCTTTGGATTCGGCAAGAAGTTTGGTTTTAAGGTTGGGAATGAAAAAGCCAAGAAGGAGCAATAGAACAAAAATTCCCAAGGAAAAAAGAAAATAGGTTCTAGCCTTCATTTTTGACTCGAGAAGCCGCCTTATAAATCCGAATATATTCCTCAACGGACTGGTCCCATGTAAATTTGGCGGACATCGCCCGTTTTTGCAGTTCGATCCACTCTCTTTTGGTTCTAAATAACATCAATGCTTCAATCACGGCGCT
>JAKLIS010000315.1 GCA_022709485.1 Elusimicrobiota bacterium
CCTAACATTGAGGGAAGGTTGTCACATGTCAAGACCTAACCCCTTCTTCTTCCTCTAATAAGATTGGACGTAGCGTTGATAACGCTCAAAATTATCTTTCATTTCTCTTAAGGAATCCCCGCCGAATTTTCTTTTGAATTCTTGAGCGAGCGTGATGGCCACGACGGCCTCTCCCACTACCGCGGCCGCCGCCACTGGAGCGATATCGGACCGAACAATCTCAGCCGAAACCTCTTCCTTGGTGCGGATATTCACAGACCGAAGCGGGTTCCTTAAACTCGCGATGGGTTTTAGAACCGCGCGGACGACCAAAGGTTCCCCATTGGACATTCCCCCTTCAAGGCCGCCGGCATGGTTTGTCTTTCGGAAAAATTGTCCTTTTTCTTTAAAGAAAATTTCATCGTTGGCTTTTGAGCCTTTCATCCGGCCCAGAGCAAAGCCGTCTCCCACTTCAACCCCTTTATGCGCTTGAATGGACATAAGAGCCTGAGCGATGAGCCCATCTAATTTCAAATCCCATTGTTGAAACGACCCCAAACCAATCGGAAGACCTGTGGCCACCACTTCATAAACACCGCCCAGGGAATCCCCCGCTTTTTTGGCAGCCATGATCTTCTGCATCATGGCTTTGGCGGCTTTAGGTTGAGGACAGAGAACCGGCGATTCCTTCGCCAATCGGGCAATTTCTTGGATAGGGAGGCGGGGCAAAGTGGCTCGGACCCCGCCGATTTCAGTCACCCACGAAAAAATCTCGATATCGAAAAGAGATAAAAATTTCCGGCAAACCGTTCCCACGGCTGTCCGAGCGGCGGTCTCTCGAGCGCTCGCGCGTTCCAGGATATCCCGAATATCCCGTCTGGCAAACTTTATGACCCCGGCCAAATCGGCATGTCCGGGCCGCGCCTTCAGCTGAGAAAATTTATCGTCAAAGTCTTCTTCAATCAGGGACATGACTTTACCCCAATTCTCCCAGTCCTTATTCTTCACAAATAAAGTGATCGGGTCGCCAATGGTTTGGCCGAACCGTATACCGGAAAGCAATTGAACAGCGTCTTTTTCGATATGCATCTGCCTTTCTCCCCGGCCAAAAGTATTTTGCCGGCGAGAAAGCTCCTTGTTGATTTCCGCTTCCGTGATGGGAACCCCGGCCGGGATCCCTTCCAAAATAGCCGTTAGGCCCTTTCCATGGGATTCGCCGGCTGTTAAATATCTAATTGTCATGGCTTTGTTATACCTTTTTTATCGCTTCCAGGAGAGCGGAGCGCATGACTTCCGCGGGTGCCGGCTTCCCCAGCCAAAGGCGAAAACTTTGAGCTCCTTGATGAACCAACATCCCCAACCCGCCGCATCCAAAAGCGCCCTGGTTTTCCGCTTTGGCCAAAAACTCCGTGGGCCGGTTGTAGACCACATCAAAAACATGTTGGCCAGGGGAGAAATTGACGTTTTTAATTGGAAGAGATTCTCCTTCCTTCAGACCGATGGCGGTGGCATTGACCACCAAATTCACCTCTGGAATCAAATCCGCCATCTTTATTTCATCTCTTACAATTTCTACGGCAGGCAAAGAGGAACTTCGCTCGCGATAAAATGATTGGAGTTTTTCGAAATTCCGGTTCCACCAGTAAATTTTCTCCGCTTTGGCTTCCTGAAGCTGAAATGCCAGCACCCGGCCTGTTCCTCCGGCCCCCAAAAGCGCCACCTTCTTTCCTTCGACTTCCATCCCCAAATCGGTTTCGAGGGATCGTTGGAACCCAAAACCGTCGGTGTTGTGGCCTTCCAGCTTTCCATTATCAAAAACCACCGTGTTGATGGCCCCCACTTTCTGCGCGAATGCGTCAAGTTTGTCGACATGGTTGCAAGCGCTGACCTTGTGCGGGATGGTGATATTGACCCCCCGAAGCCGGTATTTCTTAAGAAGGAAAAATGCCTCCTCAAGATCTTCCGAACGGACATGGAATTTATGATAGGTGGGGACCGCTTCATTCCGATCCTCAAAAACCTGTTTCCACGTTTTGATTGCCGCGTGCTGCATAATGGGAGACAGAGAATGCTCAACTGGATCCCCAAAAATCCCCAGATCCCCGGCTCTGGTTTGGGAAAATTGGTCTTTTAATTTATTGTGCATTTATTTCCTCTTTTTCTTTTGACTGTAAATTTTTTTTAAAGGCCCCGACCTAATCGGATAATGGGGGTTTAGGGCCAAAATTTTAGTAATCAATTCCCGCGCCTTTTCTTTTTCGCCAACGGAGACATAGGCGCTTGCCAACAACTCCATAGCCACCTGATTTTTCGGGTCCGACCGAAGGAGTTCATTGCACCGCTGTATGACAGATGGATAATTTCCGGCGAGGTAATCTTTCTGGGACTGCGCCAGAATTTT
>JAKLIS010000316.1 GCA_022709485.1 Elusimicrobiota bacterium
GATCTTTCTGGATCAGTAGATTTTGGATCCAGGCCGGCGTCTTTTATAGCGAGTTGGGCGGCGGCCATGGCGAATTGGGCAAACAAGTCCATACGCCGAGCCCGCTTTTTTTCCATATATAGAGTGGGATCGAAGTTTTTGACTTCGGCGTCAATTTGACATTCGGAATTGACCGGATCAAAATGAGTAATTCTTCCGGCCCCGGATTTGCCGTTGACCAGGGAATCCCAAAATTCTTGTTTTCCGATTCCGATGGGGCTGACAACGCCGACACCAGTGATGACAATTTTTTTCATAAATGAATCACCCAAAAACAACCCCTTCTCAATGGCGAGAGTTTGCCGATTGAGAAGGAATTGAATTTGGAAGTTTTAAAGTGGTGGAATTACTTTTTGTGGGTTTTGATGTAATCGATGGCTTGCCCGACGGTTTGAATCTTCTCAGCTTCTTCGTCAGGAATTTCCATATCAAATGATTCTTCCAGGGCCATGACCAATTCCACTGTATCAAGAGAATCCGCCCCCAGATCGTTAACAAAGGACGCCTCGGGTTTCACTTCTGCGGCATCAACCCCCAGTTGTTCCACGATGATGTCCTTTACTTTTTGCTCGATGTCGTCTGCCATAATTACCTCCTAATCTAAATTTTACATGTACATGCCACCGTTGACAGATAAGACCTGTCCGGTGACATACGATGATTCATCAGACGCTAAAAACAAAGCGGCATTGGCCACGTCTTGGGCTTCCCCCAGTCTTACCAGCGGTATCTGAGCCGCCAGTTTTGCCTTCACTTCATCAGATAATTTATCCGTCATGGCCGTGCGGATAAAACCAGGGGCGATGGCGTTCACCAGGATGTTTCGTGAGGCGAATTCCCTGGCCGTGGTTTTTGTAAAAGCGATGAGGCCCCCTTTAGAAGCCGAGTAATTGGCTTGGCCGGCGTTCCCCATAAGTCCCACAATGGACGCGATATTGATGATTCTTCCACCGCCGGCTTTGCGCATAGGTGAAAACACGGCTTTGGTGCAATTAAACGGGCCTTTCAAATTGACCGCCAAAACAGAATCCCATTCCGCGTCAGACATGCGGATCATGAGATTGTCCCGCGTGATTCCAGCGTTATTGACTAATACATCAATTCGCCCAAAAGTGTCAACGACTTGTTTGACTCCTTTCTCCACATCTTCTGTTTTTGTCACGTCGACCTTAAATCCGACCGCGTCCACTTTAAATTCCGATTTAATCTCAGAAACGGATTTCTGAATTTGTTCTTCCATCACGTCAAACAAAGCAATTTTCGCCCCCTCTTTGGCATAGGTGTTGGCTATCGCCCGCCCGATTCCTTGGGCGCCACCGGTAATGAGGGTCACTTTATCTTTTAAACGCATTTTTTCTCCTGTTTCTCTTAGGTGTCAATGAAGCGTGCAAAACTACCAAAAATTAAATCAGCTTTGGACAGATAATGTGGAAATATTTTTTTCGATCGTGAAAAAATCATCGGTCCACATGGCTTTTTTTGTTTTGTCCAATCTGCGGAGCATGGAGCTTAATATTTTTCCCGAGCCAACTTCAACAAAAGTTTCTGCCCCCGCTTGGATCATTGTCTTAAGAGAGTTGTCCCATAACACGGGATGATCAATTTGGAGAATAAGCTTCCGTTTAATTTCGACCGGATCTTCCGTCGGTTTGGCGTCGACGTTGGTGATAACGGGACATGAAGGCGTGTTAAAGGGAATTTTTTCAATAAGGGATTTCATCTTTTCCGCCGCCTCGCTCATCAGGGGAGAATGAAAAGCTCCCGCCACATTGAGTTCAACTGTCTTGGCGGCGCCTTTCTGGGCGCAGATTTCCATGGCCTTTCTCACCGCTTCTTTTTCTCCAGAAATGACTGTTTGAGCAGTCTGATTAAAATTGGCCGGAACGCAAGGCCTCTTATCCTTATTAACCTCGGCGCAGATATCTGAAATGATGGCGGGATCAAGGCCGATAATAGCGGCCATTGTGCCGGGGTGTTTAATGGCGCATTCTTGCATAGCTTGGCCGCGGGTACGGACCAATTTCAAAGTCTCTTCGAATCCAAGAACATGGGCGGCATACAGAGCGGAATACTCTCCTAAGGAATGCCCAGCGACCATATGCGGTTGAATGCCCCGTTCGTTTAAAACAGCCAGAGCCATCGCGCTCGAAATAAAAAGGGCGGGTTGGGTGATATCGGTTTCTTTGAGTCTGTCGTCGGGCCCTTCAAACATAATGGTTGAGATGGGAAACCCCAGGATTTGATCGGCCTTTTGGATCAGGCTTTGGGCTTGAGGAGAGAGAGAAAGATAAGATTTTCCCATTCCAATATATTGGGACCCTTGGCCTGGGAATAAAA
>JAKLIS010000317.1:0-2124 GCA_022709485.1 Elusimicrobiota bacterium
CGTTTAAAACCAATCCCTTGTTGTCCGGTCCGGCGATAATCCGTTTTCCACCAACCGATAAATCTTCGATGAAATTTCCAGCGGGACTAAACACTCGAACACGGCCGAGGCCCGGATCTAAGACCAGGAAATTTCCGCGATTTGAGGCCGATATGTCCGCCAACCGGTTCCAAACCGGGTTTTTTTCGTCTTTATTGACAATCTCTTTAATGAATTTACCTTTATGGTCGTAAAAGATGAGGGCTTTCTTATTATTATCGATGATGGCGATTTTGTCGCCATTGATGGCCAGGCCGGAGATCCCTTCAAATTGACCTTCTCCTTTTCCCTTCTTTCCCACGGAGTAAAGGAAAAGCTCTTGGGGACTAAAAACTTGGATTCTTGCGCCGTCTTTGTCAACGACAACAAAGGCACCGTCCGGCAAAAACCCCAGAAATCTTGGAGATTTTAAACTTCCCTCTTTGGATCCTTTTTTTCCGAAGACCGATTGAATGGCGCCTTCGTCGGATATCTTTTTAATTTGGTTGTCGGCGGCGTCGAGTATCCAGACGCTTCCCTCAGGATCCATCGCCATGGCGACGGGTTCTCTGAACCCGGAATTTCCTTTTCCCTTCTTGTAGAAAGAATGGATCGTTTCTCCTTTTTGACTCACCAACTCAAACTGAGGTTTTCTCCCATCAAAAAAAAGAATGTCGCCTTTGCGAGTAAATACGGCTGTTTGATAGGACTTCTTAAAGGTTTGATGCCGGCGAACCTGAAGGCGGCTGGCGGGAGACTTTAATAATGGGTATGTCTTGTCCGACAACGGGAAATTGAACGTTTGAAACCGTTTGTTTCCGTTATCCGAGACGAGGAGAGAATTCGCGCTAATCACGGCAACAGAAGAAGGAGATTTCATCTTTCCCGGTTCTCTTCCCCGGGTTCCAAAACTGCTGGTGATAGACCCCTGGTTATTGATTTCTTTCCAACGACCTTCTTTCAGAATGGCATAAGCAAATCCGTATTCATCCAAGCCGAATCCCTGAGCGCCCCCGAGGCCTTCGGTGACCCCGATCCATTTCCTTTTTGGGGAAAAACGGTGCATGACCCCTCTCGCGCCGTCTAAGACCCATAAAACCCCGTCGTTGGCGTAGGCCATCCTGGAAACGGACTTAAAAGCTTTATTTTCCGGCGGGAAAAGGCTGAATAGAGGAGCGCCGTCCAAGGAATAAATTTTAACCGTTTTTTCTTTGGTCCCGACGGCGATGATGTCATCCGAACTTAAAGCGATCGCCGAAGGACCGGCAACCGGAAATTGGCGCTCGATTTCAATGTCCACCCAAGGCCGTCCTTTTTCCCCTATTTTCGTCACATCTTTTAAGAGAGTGACTTTTCCCCCAACACTGTCGACCAAAAGAATTTGGTTTTCTTTGGTGAAAAGGAAATCCGCACATTTTTTAAAAAGATTTGATTTTGGAGAAATGCTGATTTCAACGGCTCCGGATGGAGAGACCTTTTCAATAGAAGAATTGGAAGGGTTCAAAATCCAAATATTTTGATCGGCATCCAGCCGAAGCAGGTCAGGGTTCAATTTTTTGTCTGCGAAAGGGATGACTTTGTCAATTTGAACTTGGGCGAGAACTGGATGGGCGAAGGTCAAAATCGCCAGTGTGATGAAAAATGAAAATGTTCTGAATGTGATTGGCATCATGATATTTTCCTCGATTGAAAGATTTGGAAAAACAAGTACGTTTCTAGACGTGATTTAACAAAAAATGAGAAGGAAAGTCTCTTAATTAAACAGGGCTTGGACTTCGGGGTCGGATTTTGAGGCGGTGAAAAAATCCATCTCAGGCATGTTGAGAAAATCTCGCATGAAAAGGGTGTAAAGTCTGTTGTCGGCGAGGTTCCGCAAGTCTCCCTCGGAGAGAGGCCGGTCGGTGGAAATTTGGATGTCTATTGGTCCGTTCATGGTCCTAGCCTATCGGGGACCCAAGACAAACAAATGACATCCATGCGAAAGTTATGTGAAACGAGAAGGGTTTTCGGCGTGCATTATGTCACCTTGATTTTACCGTCGATCAGGGATAAAAAAGGAAGGACGGGCGGAATTGAAAACCGACCTGAATAATAAAACGGAATAAT
>JAKLIS010000317.1:2134-2373 GCA_022709485.1 Elusimicrobiota bacterium
TTTCCATGACCCCTCATCAATCAAACGTGGCAGCATGGCTCCCTACTAGCAATGAGTTTGCCGCAAAGGTCCAAGGTTGCATTCAAAAATCCAGCCAAACCGGGAGACCTTTTTTTATATTCGTTCTTCATATAAACAACTTGGAGTCTTTTGAAAAAAAACGATCCAAGGTTGAAAAGATGGGTTTATTGAAGGATATCGGGACGGCTGTTCGGAATGTGGTTCACCCTAGCCAGTTC
>JAKLIS010000318.1 GCA_022709485.1 Elusimicrobiota bacterium
ATGTCCCAAGCTTAAACTGAATGCCGTGTGGAATTCTCAAAAGCACGGAGAAAGACACCGGATTCCCATGGCCCCTCCATCCGGGGAAACCCTGTCCGCTCCGCCGACGGGCGAAAATCCGGTGTCCCCCGCCGTTACGAATGCGTCCGTGGCAGAGGACCCAAATTTGACCCTCCTCAAAAAACTCCTTGGCCACCCGATTATTTCAAGCAAGGAAGTAATCGTTCGGCAATACGACCACGAGGTTCAGGGAGGAAGTGTCGTTAAGCCTTTGATGGGCGTCGACGGAGACGGCCCCACTGATGCTTGCGTATTTCGCCCCGACTTGGCCGGTTGGAAAGGAGTGGCCATTTCAAACGGATTAAATCCCCAAATGGGGAAATGGGATCCTTATCTCATGGCGAAATATGCGGTGGATGAAGCGGTCCGGAATATGATTGCGGTGGGCGGGAACCTCTCGCGCGCGGCCATCTTGGACAATTTCTGTTGGGGGGATTCTCGTGATCCTGTTGAGTTGGGCGGGTTGGTGCGCGCCGCCGAAGGCTGCCGGGAAGCGGCATCGGCCTACGGCCTCCCTTTCATCTCCGGGAAAGACAGTTTTAATAATACATGGAAAACCAAAGAGGGGGTTTTAATGTCGATCCCGCCCACCCTGCTAATTTCCTGCATCGGCGTTCTGGATGATGTGCGGGTGTGCCTGACGTCGGCGTTGAGGGGAGACGGAAATTTCTTGTATGTGGTCGGGGAAACAAAAGAATCTTTGAAGGGGTCGATCCTGGAATTAATTTTGAAAGAGTCCTCGGGGGAATTGGCGGATTTTGATTTGGGCGCGTCAAAAGCCCTCTTTACCAAAATGAAGAACCTTATCCGGCATCGGCTCATCGCTTCCTGCCACGATGTCTCGGAAGGGGGAATAGGCGTGGCTGTGGCCGAGATGGCTTTCGGAAGCCCGTTGGGCGTGGAATTAAATCTCTCCGCCGACGTTAAAGATAATAGAGCCTTTCTGTTTTCTGAAACACCGTCCCGGTTCATTGTGGAAGTAACGCCCGAAGCCAAAAACGAATTTGAAATCATTATCGGCGCTCGCGGGGCGCAGTTCATCGGCCGGACGGTAAAAGATCCGAGTTTTGTTCTAAAGAATGGAGACCTTGTCATGGGGAAGGTTCCCATACCGGAGCTTAAAACGATTTGGAAAAGCGCCTTGAGTCATTTATGAGGAAATGGGAAAAATGAAACATTTGAAATTGGGATCTTATTCGCGTTTAACCGTGAAAGCACTGGTCATTCGCACCGCGGGGACGAACTGTGACCAAGAAACCATTCACGCGCTTAGAATTAATGGTGTCGACAGCGATTTGGTGCATATCAACCGGCTTTTAAAAGGGCAAATCAGGCTTCATCCCTATCAAATTCTTGTTTTTCCTGGTGGTTTTTCTTACGGAGATGACATCTCGGCCGGTAAAGTGTTGGCCAACGAATTAAAACATCGGTTGGGTGATCAATTGAAAAAGTTCGTGGAAGCCAAAAAACCGGTGATAGGAATTTGCAATGGGTTTCAGATTTTGGTCAAAGCGGGGCTTTTGCCTGGGTTCCATCCCATCGATGAGAAACAGAAAGCCACTTTGGCCCTTAATGACTCTAGTCGATTTCAATGCGAATGGGTGGGATTAACCACAGAAAAGTCCGCCGCAGAGTGGCTGGGGTTTATGCCGCCCAAAATCGACTTGCCTATTGCCCATGGGGAAGGAAAATTTATTGTTGGAAGCCCGAAGGTTTTATCTGAGTTGAAAAAAAACAGGCAAATCGTATTCAGATATGCGCCTGTGAATCCCAATGGGTCCGATTTCAATATCGCGGGGATATGCAATAAAGCAGGCAATGTGGTGGGGTTGATGCCTCATCCGGAGAGGTTTGTGACTCCGTTTCAACATCCCAATTGGCCGGCGAGAAAAGGAACCAACACCGGTGAATTCGGAGACGGTTATTGGTTTTGGAAAAGCGTGGCTGAATATGGACGAAAATTCGTTGGGTAAAAACGCGTTAAATAGTCAGGAAGAGAAGAAAAATCTTTCTACGGGCCTTCCAATAAATACAGACACCGGCAATCTGCCGTTCGACAAAATGCGCGAAGAATGCGGCGTGGCGGGGGTGTTTATTCATCCTGAATCGGCGCGGCTCACTTATCTCATGCTTTACGCCCTTCAGCACCGGGGACAAGAGGCGGCGGGGATTGTGAGCTTTAATGGATCGGGGCTTCACTCGAAAGTGGGACGCGGCCTCGTATCGGATTTATTCGACAAACCATCTCTGGATATTTTGACTGGATACCACGCCATTGGGCATGTGCGCTACTCAACCGCGGGCGG
>JAKLIS010000319.1 GCA_022709485.1 Elusimicrobiota bacterium
GTTCAAGCTCCCCAATAACGATATCCACGTTGAACAGAGCGAAGTGGATGGAGGGCTCTCCAAATTCGGCATATTTGCCGTCATGGGATCGCCGAACATGGAAGTGGGCGAAGTGATTGCCTATCCCGTTCCTTGGCGGCCGAACGGTCCCAATGCGGGAAGCGGCCCCGGCCAGACGGGAACGGAAGCGCAAGGGATTCGGTTCGCGAACCTTCCTCAAGAAGGGCGGATTTCAATTTTTGATCTGACAGGGGCTCTTATTAGAGAAATCAATTTAGCTGGAAACATGATTGAACCTTGGGATGTGAGAAACACCAACGGGGAGAGCGTGGCCAGCGGAACCTATTTTTGGGTGACGCAAGCCGGCGGCAACAAAAAGAAAGGGAAGTTGATGATTATCCGATGACGAAAATGAGAATCCTCATCATTGTCTTTTTTGTTTTTCTGCCTCTCCGGGCGATGGCCGAGGCGGGGAAAACCGGGGCCTCCTTTTTGTCTTTGGGAAATGGCGGGCGCTCCGCGGGAATGGGAGAAGCCCAGACGGCCTTGGCAGAAGGCGCCAATGCCATTTATTGGAACCCGGCTGGCTTGGGTCTCACGCCGTCCCATGAATTGACCTTGACGCATATGCAGTATTTCGAAGATGTCACTCAACAATACGCTGGCTTGGCGATTCCTTTAAAGAAAGGGAGATGGGGAGGAATGGGAATTTCCATCACTCATTTTTCAATCACCGATATCGAGGGTCGGGACGCCACTTCGGCGCGGACAGACACCCTCGAGGAAAAAGACTTAAGTCTGCAAATGTCTTACGGCGTGCGGTTTCTGGGGGATGAAGGGGGGTTTGAACGGGATGGTTTGTATATGGGCGCCGGCGTTAAAAGAGTCTCCCAAGATTTGGCCGGGGTTTCCGCGGAAACCATGGCCTTCGATGTGGGATTCCAATACCGGCCCGGGCGCCAAATGGTACGGCAATTTGGAGAGTGGATCCGCCGGGTTTCCCTAGGCGCCTCTTCACTCAATATGGGCTCGGGACTCAAATTTGACAAAGAGGAAACCTCGCTTCCTCAAAACACCAAAGTTGGGCTTGGATACACGCATTTCATCTGGGGCGACGCCTTGAATTTGGCCGTCGATTTAAACCGCGGGAAAGATGGTACTTCTAAGATTTCCGGCGGGGGAGAATTTTGGATTCGCAATACCTTTGCCGTTCGCCTGGGTTATGTGGGAAGTCAGGATGTCGGAAACGGATTGCGGGCCGGCGCTGGGTTTAGGTTTCAAACCATGCAGTTGGATTATGCCTGGGCCGCTTTTGGGGACGCGTTAGGAGATACGCACCGCTTTTCTTTGGGTTTGCGATTCGGGCCCGGCGCGGTGACGGCTCATGACGGCCTCAAGGGAGACTTGGTCAAGTTCCACTTGTCCGAAGCGCAGGGATATCTAAATAGCGGTTCTTACCATGAGGCGGTTCTTGAAGCCAACCGCGTTTTGGCGGTTGATCCCAAAAACGCCCAAGCGCTTAATCTATTAATGGACGCTGGAGAAAAGCTGAAACCAGTTGATTCTCTTCCGTCGCCGTCTCCAGAAACACCTCAGTCACCTTCTCCAGAACCATCTTCCGAGATTTCTCCTGATCCGTCCCCGGAGGCTTCTTCGGAATCTTCTCCGGAGGTGGCTCCTGAACCTTCGACTTCAGAACCTTCCTTAGAATCCTCTCCGGAGGTGGCTCCTGAACCTCCTGCTTCAGAATCTTCTTCGGACACTTCTTCAGACCCTTCTCCGGCATCTTCGGAGATTCCTTCAGATTTTCGAGGGCCTTCTCAACCATCGCCGGAATCATCTCCGGTAAAAGAAGATGGCCATGAGTAATTTAAAAAACCAAGGCATCGTGCCGCTTTTCCTAAAGTTGGCTCTCATTCCATTGGCGGTCGTCGGCACCGCTGTTGTCCTTTTCTCTTTTCAAGATTTGAAGGAGCGAAGCCGTTTGGAAGAAATCAATACTTTGGGAAAAGCCCGGTCTCAAGTCATCGAGCGGGTCAATGCCTGGAAAAACATAACCCTTCTCTTGGGACAGACCGAACCCACCCCAAATAATATCCAGTCCATTTTGCGGCTTTACCCCGAAATTCAATCGGTCAGGATTTTTTCATCAGATGGGACAGAAGTGATATCTGAAAAACGGGTGGGGATTATTCAATCAACCATAATCAACATGAGAAATGAAGCGCTGCGAAAAACCATCTGGCGGCAAAAAGTGTGGCAAGGGCCGTCGACGTGGTTTGATGAGGGCGAATGGAGACTCCCGATTGCCGGTGTGTCATCTCAAAGGGCCGGATTCATGGTGGCCGATTTTTCATTGAGACC
>JAKLIS010000032.1 GCA_022709485.1 Elusimicrobiota bacterium
CCGAGGCTTGAGAGATCGGCTTTGTCTAATTTCAAACCTTTCTCTTCGCTGATGACCACGCCGCCCGTCAAAGTGGCGATGTCTTCCAGCATTTCTTTCCGTCTATCCCCAAAACCCGGGGCCTTGACCGCTATGCAGCGGAGCCGTCCTTGGAGCTTATTGACGACGAGGGTGGCCAACGCTTCCCCTTCGACATCCTCGGCAATGAGGAGGAAAGGTTTTCCGGTTTGAAGGATTTTCTCCAAAAGCGGGAGAAGTTCGTTCATAGCAGAGACTTTTTTATCAGTGATGATGATATAAGGGGTTTCGAGAACGCCTTCCATTCTTTCGGGATCGGTCACGAAATAAGGGGAGATATGGCCACGGTCAAATTGCATTCCTTCCACCACTTCGAGAGTGGTTTCGGCGGATTTGCCTTCTTCCACGGTTATCACGCCGTCCCGGCCGACTTTTAGAATGGCTTCGGCAATGAGGCTTCCGATTTGCTGATCGTTGGCGGATACAGTTGCGATTTGAGTGATTTCTTCTTTGGCTTTCTCTTTTTCTTTCTCAAGGTTCACTGTTTTGGACATTTTTTTGAGCTGGGCGACCACCACTTCAACGGCTTTGTCGATGCCCCGTTTAATATGGGTGGCATTGGCGCCCGCGGTGATGTTTTTAATTCCTTCTTTCACAATCGCCTGGGCCAAGACGCAAGCGGTGGTGGTTCCATCCCCGGCCAAGTCGTTTGTTTTTGAAGCCACTTCGCGAACGAGCTGAGCACCCATGTTTTCAAACGGGTCTTCCGTTTCGATGTCTTTGGCCACGGTGACGCCGTCATTTGTGACCGTCGGGGATCCGAATTTCTTATCCAAAATAACGAACCGGCCTTTGGGGCCAAGAGTCGCTTTTACTGCGTCCGCCAATTTATCAACACCGGATTTCAAGGCCTTTCTCGCCTCTTCTCCATATAGAATCTGTTTTGCCATATCTGATTCCTCCTATTATTTATTAGTTAATTTTGATTTGTTTAGGAAAGGATGCCAAGAATGTCATCCTGGGTCAAAATGATGTGGTCTTGTTCATCGATTTTGATTTCCGTTCCCGCGTATTTCCCGTAAAGGACTCTGTCCCCCACTTTGACATCCATGGGAAGAACCTTTCCTTCCTCGGTTGTCTTGCCTTTTCCCACCGCCACAATTTCCCCTTCTTGGGGTTTTTCTTTGGCTGTGTCGGGAATAATAATTCCGCTTTTTTTGGTATTTCCCTTATCGACCGGTTTCACGAGAACCCGATCTCCAAGAGGTTTAATTTTAACTCCTGTCAACACTGCATCTGTCATTTTTGGCACCTCCACAATTTGATTGCTAAATTTAAGACCTTAAAAAACCAACCGCAAAAAATCTCATTTTACCGTCGGAAGGTTATTTGAATTGACCAAAAGTTTGGCCGTTTGGGCCTTTAAATTCCGGCCTATTCTAGTATCGCAACGTCAAAGTTGTCAAGCAAAATATAAGAGTGCTAATTATGATGAGGTTTCGGTCATTTCGGGCCGGAGCCGATTCCGGAGAAAAACGTTATCTTCCCGCCAATTCTTATGAACTTTGACCGTAAGTTCCAAATAAAACGCCCTCCCCAACTGGGCCTCCATTTCGCCGCGGGATTTCTCCCCCAAAGATTTGATGGCCGTTCCTCCTTTGCCAACAACAATCCTTTTTTGGCCGGCCGTTTCCACATAAATAATGGCTTTGACAAAATCCTTCTGTCCGGGCCTTTCCCTAAATTCATCGATGCTGACAAAACTGGCATGAGGAATCTCTTCTGAGAACATATGAAATATATTTTCCCGAATAATCTGAGCCACGTAAAACCGTTCCCACCGGTCGGTAATCTGATCGGTGGGGAAAAAAGCGGGAGCCGCCGGCAGCATCGCCTCCAGCTCTTTTTTTAAATTGGCCACGCCCATTCCGGTTTTTGCCGAGAGGAGGTGAACCTTTGTCCCTTCTCCCAAACCTTCTTTTAATTGACCGAACATCCGGGCCATATTCTCTTTGTCGTAGGCCAGGTCTACTTTGTTGATCCCCAAAACCACCGGAATTTGCGCCTTTTTTAAGACCTCCGCGAACTTTAGGTCTTCTTTCGAATAATTTTGGGGGTCGATGAGCCAAAGAATGATGTCCGCATCCTCACTAATCGTTCTCAGAATCGCTTTTTTCATGCACGAACGAAATGAATCATGAGGATGAAGCCACCCGGGAGTATCGACAAAAATCATTTGGCGCGAGGATTCATTTAAAATGCCCAAAACATTGTCATAAGTTGTCTGAGGTTTGGACGACACCGCTGATAATTTACAATTCAGAAACCGATTCAAAAGAGTGGATTTTCCCACATTCGGGAGGCCGACGATGGCGATATATCCGCATTGAAAATTTGATGGGCTATTCATTGAATTATCGGCGTTAAAGGGTGGGAATCAAATCTTTTAGGAAGGTTTCAAAGTACCTGGAAAAAATTTGTTGCCCGATGGGTTTTACACGACTCCAGGACGGAAGAGTATCGTTTAATATTTGCTCGGACGATTCTCCAGCTTCTCGAATATATTGGCTTCCCTCTGGACCCGCGCACCACTCACGCACCATCGCCGGCATGGCTTCAATATGGAATTGGAGACCGTAAACGTTTTGCCCCCACTTGAACCCTTGATTTTCACACCGATCGGATCTGAAGAGTCGAACGGCGTCTTTGGGAAGTCCAAATGTTTCCCCGTGCCAATGGAACGCCTTAAACGAATCTGGAACAGTCTTTAAAATCGGGTCTTCTTTGACTTGGGCGGTTTTATGGACCGGATACCAGCCCACTTCTTTCACCGGTTGGGGTTCGACGGGAGCATCCAACGCTTTGGCAATAAGTTGGGCGCCCAAACAAATTCCCAGGAGAGGTTTTTCATCCGACAAAAGACGTTCGAGAAGGCGGATTTCTTCGATCAGAAATGGAAAATGATGCGTGTCGTGGACGCTCATGGGCCCGCCCATTAAAATGAGCGCGTCTAAATCACTGGTGGGACGAGGAAGTCCGTCGCCGCGATAAAGATGAACACATTTGAACGGAAGCCGAAGTTGCCAAAGAGTTTCGGAAATTAACCCCATGGTTTCCCGCGGACTATGATAAACGGCGTATATCATAGAGGGATTTTACCATTTAAAACCCCGTCCTTTTTTTATATCGTCGAGGGGCTTCTCATATTTCTGAATGGAGGACCGGCGATTGAGCAACCCCGTTGAACTTGACCCCAAGCAGTACGACCCCGCCCTAGGCTTGTTAAAAAATATCGAATTCCTTGATGGCGTTCCCGACGATATTCTGAAATCCATCCTTCCCAAACTTCAATATCAGCAATTTCCCAAAAGCGCGAAAATTCTTTTTCAAGGCGAAATTGCGAATCGTCTATTTCTCGTTTGCAAGGGTTCGGTTGTCATCACAGCCAAGGAAAAAGGGAAATCCTTTCATTTGGCGGAATTAAAACCCCCGCAATATTTCGGGGAAATATCTCTTCTTAGGCCCACGTCAGCCACCGCCACCGTAACGGCCGGAGAAGAAGGCGCCAACGTCCTTATTCTTACCTATGAAGTGTTTCAGACGGTTCTGGTTTTAAAAATTCCCGATATAAAAGAGCGCCTCCAAAAAGTGATTGACGCCCGCCTAGCGCAAAAAAAGCAAGTGAAAGACGCTGAAAACCAAGAACAACCAGAATAAGGCCCATATTCCCCCATATCTGCGAGAAAGTTTTCTTACACACCCCACCTTCTTTTTTCAATATTTTTTGTTCCACTCACGCCGAAGGGAAATTCTTCCCGATAAATAATTAAAAAGTCTCTTGAAATCAGCTCGTTTTCCCGATAGTTTTAATTAAATGCCGCGAAAATCACCTTTAATCGCCGAGATCGTCATCGGGGTCGTTTTATCAGGCCTGGTCGGGTGGGCTTACTTAACCCGTTGGACGCCTTCCGAAAAGTACCTCAACCTCAAAATTTTCGATATTTATTCCCGCTTTGCGCCTAAAAATTCAAGTCCATCGGACATTTGTATCGTCGGAGTCGATGAGGAATCGGTGGAAAAGCTGGGTCGATGGCCGTGGCCCAGAGCGTCCATCGGACAATTGGTCGATGAAGTGGCGGCGCGAGGCGCCAAGGTCATCGGCCTCAACATTGCTTTTCTCGAAGACGATCAGAATCTGGGGTTGGAGGAAGTGGCCGATCTGCAGAAAACGTATGAGTCCATTCTGAACAAATACGTGAAGACCTTTAAAGCCAAAAGAATTCCCCTCGCTGAATTTGAAGACTTTTCAAATCTGTTGGCCGAAAAAATCGACACCATGGATAATGACATGTCATTGGCTCTTTCCGTCGATCAAAGCGGGACGGTGATTGTCCCGATGGAATTTAAACCGGGAGACGTTCTCGGAGAAAATCTTGAAAAACTTCCGGAAACGATTACGCGGGAGAAATTATCCCTCGCCGGCCCGGACGGGACTTTCCCCGACGCCCCTCCGGCCATGGCCGCTATCGCTCCCATTGAACCGGTGGCCAAAAGCGCCCTGGCCATCGGATTTAACACATTCTTTCCCGATGAAGATGGATCTCTTCGCCGGGTAGCCCCGGTGATGAGGTACGGGACTGATTTTTATCCTTCATTTGGGATTCAGGTACTACGCGAATTTCTCAATCTTCAGAGAGACGCGCTGAAGTGGGACCCGCAAGCGGGATATCAACTTTTTAAAGCCAGGATTCCTTTGGACGACGAAGGGAAAACTTTCGTCAAATTTACCGGGCCCTCCGGAAGCTTCAAATCCTATTCCGCCCTTGAAGTCTTCTTGGGATCTATTCCGGATAACGCCTTTGATCGAAAAATCGTTTTATTGGGAGTTAATCTCTCGGGCCTGGGAGAAGTGTTTATCACACCGGGCGGAGAACGCATGACGGGCCTCGAAATCTGGGCCCATCATTTAAGCAATATCTTGAACCAAGATTTCATTACAAGGCCCCGTTGGGCGGATAAAGCCGAGTGGCTATTTCTTTTGATGGCTTCTTTGGTGGTGATACTGGCTCTCCCACTTTTGAGAGCCCGTTTCGCCATTCCCATATCAACCATATTCTTTTCAATTTTTCTCGGCGTCACGTTTTTTCTATTTTTAAAGAAAGGGATTTGGGTGTCCCCCGCCTACGCCGTGTTTCTTTTGGCAACGGGGTTCGTAGTTTTGGTGGCCAAACGTTATCTCCTCACCGAAAAAGGCAAGGAACTGGTGGAAGCCGAGGGGATGGAGACCAACAAGATGCTGGGCCTTTCTTTCCAAGGCCAAGGCATGTTGGATATGGCTTTTGAAAAGTTTCGCAAATGCCCTGTGGACGGCCAAATGAAGGATCTCCTTTACAATCTGGGACTCGACTTTGAGCGAAAGCGCCAATTCGCCAAAGCCGCCGCTGTTTATGAGCACATCGGCGCGGTCGATGCCAAATACAAAGATATCCAGGATAAAATTCAGCTCCTTAAAAAAGCCGGGGAAGGCGCGGTGTTCGGGGGAGTTGGGAAAAAAGGATCGGAATCAACGGTGGTTGTCGATGGACTGGGTCAAAATACCACGCTCGGCCGCTATGAAGTGATTAAGGAATTGGGACGGGGCGCGATGGGCATTGTTTATTTGGGGCGTGATCCCAAAATCAACCGCCAAGTGGCCATTAAAACCCTCCGTTTTGAGGATGAGGTCTCCGAAGACCAAATGAAATCCATCAAAGAGCGTTTCTTCCGGGAAGCTGAATCCGCCGGCAATCTCACCCATCCCAATATCATCCGAATTTTTGACGCGGGGGAAGATCAAGACGTGGCCTACATCGCCATGGAGCTCCTGGAAGGGCATGATTTAAAAGCCCTTTGCGAAAAAAATAATTTGCTTCCACTTCCACGAGTTTGTGACATCGTCGCAACGGTGGCCAACGCACTCGATTACGCTCATAAACAAGGCGTGGTCCACCGGGACATCAAACCGGCCAATATTATGCTTTTGAAGGACAACTCCATTCGGATTACCGATTTTGGAATCGCCCGAATTCAAACATCCTCAAAAACAGCGACGGGAGCCGTTTTGGGCACTCCGGCCTACATGAGTCCTGAACAAGTCAACGGACAAAAGGCCGACGGACGATCAGACCTTTATTCTTTGGGGGTGACCTTATTTGAACTTCTGACCGGAGAAAAGCCCTTTCAAGCCGATACCATTGCCGCTCTTCTCTATCGAATCGCCAATGTGGATCACCCCAATCCGAAGGAATACAACGCTAAAATTCCCGACTGCATCGTAAATGTCCTAAGTAAAGCGTTGGCTAAAAAACCCGAGGATCGATATCAAACGGGAGCGGATATGGCCAAAGATATAATGGATAGCATCCGTGAAATGATAACGGAACCCGCCTCTGGAGGGACCGCTACCACCCAACCAAAGACAACAGAACCGCCCAAGGCAGCAACTCCAACTCCAGCGTCACCGGTCATTATCGCTGAAATAAAAGAGGAGCCCCGGCCGTCTCAAATTGAAATCCCCACTTCGAAGCCCGCGTCCACCCAAGGACCTCTGCCCCCGGTAGAGGAACTCATTACACCCACCGTCATTATGCCCGAGGCCATTATCGAAAGATTGGATAAAACCCCTATCCCCTCAGAAAAACCGGATGGGCATGGATTCAAAGAAGAAATAAAAGGAGAGAGGCAAAATGTCCCCACCGATTTCTTGACCGAACTCCAGGACGCTTTCAGCATTTCGACGGAAAAGAACCAACCGCCAGCCGAAACTAAAAATGGGACCTCTGAACAACCAGACGCAAAGAAACCGTCAGAAGAAAAAACGGCCGTTCTCCCCCCGGAAGAATTTGACCGTCCCAAAATAGAGCGGACCGTAATTTTGCCGCCTGAGATATCTTCTTCGGATATCCCGACCCTTCCGAACATTGAACATAATTTCCATCCCGACAACGCCAAGAAAGAAGAACCGAACAAAGACTCAGATAAAAAACATCCAAAAAACTGGGAGTTGTAAGGA
The DNA here is from genome assembly GCA_022709485.1 of Elusimicrobiota bacterium. GTDB lineage: Bacteria > Elusimicrobiota > Elusimicrobia > F11 > F11 > JAKLIS01. Next base: position 7,070 of record JAKLIS010000032.1, read on the forward strand.
ATTTAAATGAAGTGCCCCTTGAAAATAGTTGGAAAAACTGACGTTGGAAAAAACCGAAAAAACAATGAGGACTTCTTCATGTTTGAGCCCAACTTAGGCCTCATGATAGTGGCCGACGGAATGGGCGGGCACAACTCCGGAGAAGTGGCGAGCCGTTTGGCCACGACCATTTGCATGGAACAATTCAAGAAATCCATCCGGACAGGCCATGTTCCCGTGTTTTTCCATGTTCCCAAAAATCCTGATTTAGATCCCAGGAGTTTAATTCTGGGAGATTGTGTTAAATTTGCGAATTCAGCTGTTTATGAGGCGTCCCAGGGAAATGAAGAACATAAAAATATGGGCACCACATTTGTGGCCGCCCTTTGGCTGGACAACAAAATCGCAGTCGCTCACGTGGGGGACAGCCGTCTCTACAGGTTCCGAAGCGGAGATCTCGTCCAATGCACAATTGATCACAGCTTTATCCAAGAACAGTTAAATAAAGGTTTGATTACACCCGAAGACGCCGAAAAATCCGATATGCAAAATCTTCTTACCCGATCCATTGGAATCGAAGAAGATGTGAAAGTTGATATCACGGAAGTGGATATTATCCCGGGAGATTTTATTCTCCTATGCTCTGATGGACTCACAAAGATGTTAAGCCATGAGGAAATCACTGATTTTTTTAAGTCCGAGCCGGACCCCGATAAAGTGGTGGAAAAATTGGTGGAGCAAGCCAACGCGAAAGGCGGCCGGGACAATGTCACTGTGTTGGTGGCAAAAATGGAAGGGAGTCCTATCGGATGGAGATCCTTTAAGAACAGGGTAAAATCAATGTTCAAGAAAAAAGCGGAGACCAATTAACATGTTCAAGGTGATATTGAAGTTTAACCAAGCCGTTATCAAAGTTCACGAAATTACAAAACCGGAATTCACATTTGGCAGGGCGGAAGATAACGATATTCCCATCGATAACCCGGCCGTATCCGGTCATCACGGAAAAATAATGAAAGTGGGAGACCACTATGAGGTTAATGATCTCGGAAGCACCAACGGCACCTATGTCAACGGCCGGCCGATAAAAAATTCTCGCATAAAAAATAAAGACCAAATTCGGGTGGCGCGCCATATTTTGGAGATCTGGTCAGACGAGGACCCCCCGGAACCCGAACCCGAGAAGCCTACGAAGTCCGAGATCGCCAAACCGAAAGCCGTGGCTTCGATTCTATCTCAAGCGGCGGCAGAACCTCAGGAGGTCCCGAAACACATGCCTCCTTTGGGCGATGACGGCGCCCCCGTTAACAAAACTATTTTGCCCCCGGCTACCATAAAAGTTATCGCCGGCCAGGTGGGAGATCAAAGTGCTATCACGCTGGGCCCTCACGTTTCTTACATCGGAACCTCTGACCAAGCCGTCATTAAAATCAAGGGGTTTATGGCCCCCAGTTTGGCGGCCGCCATTACGCGACGGCCCGATGGCTACTTTCTTAAGGCGGTGAAGGCAGGGTATCCTAAGGTGAACGGCATGGCTGTGGAGGACCAAGTGATGCTCGAAAGCGGGGCTTTAATTGAAGTCGGAGGGACGCATCTTTTATTCAGCATTGAAGGGAAAAAAAGCAAAGAAGAGGCGTAATTCCCCGGCTGAATTTCCCGTTGACTTGGGTACTTTTACATGGTATCCATATAGAGGAGAGAGGGTGTTTTGATTGCCGAAAAATTGAAAAACTTTATATCCCACAGATTCACATTTATGCTGGTCCCTCATGGACCAGGCAAATCCCGCCAAATAAGCATTCACCTTTCCATCATCCTTCTTTTTATGGTGACTTGGACCGTCATCACCTTTTGGGCCTCTTGACGGCTTGCGGTCCGGGTTTTGGGCCAATGTCATTACCGATAAACCAGCGACAACCAATACCAACGTAATTTTTTTGAGTGTTTTCATTTTGAGCTTCCTACTGTTAGTAATACACAACCGCACCT
>JAKLIS010000320.1 GCA_022709485.1 Elusimicrobiota bacterium
AATAAAGAGGTTCAATCCTCTCACCATCGCCAATCAAATCACCATTTTGAGAATCCTTTTGATTCCTGTTATCGTGATTTTTCTTTTTTCCAACAGGCCATTATGGGCCATCACTCTTATGTCTTTCTCTATTTTTACCGATTTTTTCGACGGATTTGTGGCCCGGCTCACAAAAGAACAATCTCTTTTGGGCGCCTTTCTCGACCCATTGGCGGATAAATTGCTGGTAACTTCGGTTTACCTGGCGCTGGCGGTGTTAAAGATGGTCGATCTTTGGGTTTTCATCGTCATATTTTCCAGAGATTTATTTATTGTTTTAGGTTGGATCATTATCTACATCCTCATGCAATCCAATAAAATCATGCCGCGCTTTTTGGGAAAAATGACCACGGCGGTTCAAATGGTCACAAGCGTGGCTCTGATGGCGGGAATGCCTCGCCCTTTTCATAATCTTCTCATATGGGTCACCGTTGGTTTCACCGTGGCCTCAGCCATTGAATATGTCGCAGTGGGAGAAAAAAGGCTGGGCCAATGGGGATGACGAATTCTCTTTACCTTGGTTTTATTTTGGTTTTGACGGGTTACCTGGTCGGTTCCATTCCCTTTGGTTATTTCATTGTAAAGACCTTCTATCGCAAAGACATTCGTGAACTCGGTTCCAAAAACCCGGGCGCCACCAATGTTTGGCGTTGTTTTGGAAAGTGGCCGGGAATGGCCACATTGGCTTTGGATATATTGAAGGGACTTTTTCCCGTGTTAATCACCCGCCGGCTTTTGGGACAAGATATTTGGCCGCTCATTGTCGGCATTGTCGCCATTGGCGGCCATAACTGGAGCCTTTTCTTAAGAGGGAAGGGGGGAAAAGGAGTGGCCACATCCGCCGGCGTTTTTCTGGCGATTCTTCCCAGAGAATGCGCCATCGCATTGGCGGCGTTTCTTGTGGTCCTATTAATATCGCGGCGGGTCTCTATCGGATCGATGGGGGCGGCCGTGGTTTTTGTCGTGTCAAGTTTCTTTTTTCCGAAACCTTTTTACTTTCATCTGATGGCCATCGCGGCCAGCCTTATGATCCTCGTGAAACACATCCCCAATTTAAAAAGGCTTATCCAAGGGCAGGAACCATCGGTGAGGATCTCATGACGCCGGAAAAAATTACCATTTTGGGAGGAGGATCATGGGGAGCGACACTGGGATCCCAACTCTCCTTGAACGGCCATAGAGTGTCTCTTTGGGAGTTCGTTCCGGAAGTGGCCAAAAAACTGAAAGAAGAGAGGATATTGAAAACCCTTCCCAATTTCAGGCTGGATAAAGATGTGCGGGTATCGAATGATATGTCGGAAGTTCTCAAGGAAGCCGATATTGTTTTCTGTGTTGTTCCTTCTCACACCGTCCGGGCCACCTTTGCATCCAAGGCCGCTCAGAAATATCTTAACCGAGGCGCCTTGGTGGTAATAGCGACCAAAGGAATTGAAACAGATTCGGATAAAAGGATGAGCGAGATCGTCCGGGAATCGTGCCCCAATGTCGGGGATATTGTGATTCTCTCCGGACCCAGCCACGCGGAAGAAGTAAGCGAGGGGAAACCCGTCGTTTTGGTAGCGGCTTCGACATCAACGGCTGCCGCGCATCGGGTGCGAGATATGTTCAACGCCGAACAATTCCGGGTGTATGTGAGCGATGATCCCACGGGCGTTGAGCTGGGCGGATCGCTCAAAAATGTTTATGCTCTGGCTTGCGGGATCGCCGATGGCCTTTCTCTCGGGGATAACATCAAGGCGGCCCTCATCTCGCGCGGTCTCATTGAAATGACCCGGCTGGGAGTGAGTTTAGGCGCACAGACTTTTACTTTTTTTGGCCTTTCAGGATTGGGGGATTTGATTGTAACATCCAATTCACGGCATTCGAGGAACCGGCACCTGGGCGAATTGATCGGAAAAGGCTCGACTCTCCGGGAAGCATTGGCTCAGATGACCATGGTCGCGGAGGGAGTGAACACCACCAAATCGGGCTATCAGCTCTCTCAAATTCATAAAATTGATACCCCGATTATTAATGAAATGTATCAAGTTCTTTTTGAAGACAAATCTCCAAACGCGTCACTGAGAGATTTAATGGCAAGAAACGTTAGAACGGAGGAAATGGAGGGATTAGTCATATGAATAAGGCACACATGATCGAAGGCATATCCAAATTAACGGGCTCACGAGTGGAAGCGCAACGCATTGTGGACCATCTTTTTAAGCAGATGCGGGAAGCGCTCCGGCGAAGCGAAAAAGTGGTGGTCCAGGGATTTGGGAGCTTTCATGTCGTCATGAGAAAGCCCAAAAAGGCTCGAAACATCAAAACGG
>JAKLIS010000321.1 GCA_022709485.1 Elusimicrobiota bacterium
CTCCGATGGAGGTTCTATCAACTGTTCGGGCTATTAGCTTTCCTGGTGTTACGACTCTTGCTCTCCCACGGACTCCCTTTGAAGGGGTTAAGGGCGGGTCGATCTGTAACACCAGAAAATCATACATTCAAGCCGCATCACCTGTAAAAGTGTACATACAAGGGACGGGGTGAGGGAGATAAAGGAAATTTATGCCGCGATTGGGTGTTTCATATTTTGGAAACCGTTTTATAAATCATGCCCGTGAAGATTTAAAAAAAATATCGGAGACATGCGACTACGTGGTCCACACTGTCAGTGAAACGGACCTCCTGTTTCATAAATCTGTTCTTTCGAAAATCTTTTCCGAATCAAGAAAATGCGGGATGGAGGTATGGGCCGATCCCTGGGGTGTCGGCGGGGTATTTGGCGGAGAGTCTCTGTCAAAATTTCTTTCAGAACACAGGACCGGCTGGCAAATCATGTCTAATGGAAATTATGTTCCATCGGCCTGTTTAAATTATCCTCCCTTTAGGTCTTATATAAAAGAATGGATTCTCAACGTTCGAGACATGGGGGCGGAAGTCATTTTTTGGGATGAGCCGCATATCGCCTTTGACTTGGATTCCGAACTGCAGGGCCTTTATTCCTGCACTTGTCCCCGGTGTCGGGCGATGTTTCAAAAAAAATTCAGTTATGGAATGCCAATAAAATTGGACGAGGCCAGCCGCGCGTTTCGACGGGAAACAGTTCGCTCTTTTTTAACAGAAGTCATTAATTTTAGCCACGAGAAAAAGATGAGAAACGCGCTTTGCTTGTACGCGCTTCGAGGCTTTCAAGATTTTGATTGGCTTTGGGAAGAAGCCGCCTCTATCCATAATTTGGATATTTTGGGGTGTGATCCCTATTGGCGGTGGCATTTGAATAGAGACGTTGAAGGCCATGTGTCCGAATTTTCGAAACTAACCGTAGAAATGGCCAGGAAGCAGGGGAAAGAAACTCAGATTTGGATTCAAGCCATGCGTCTTCCCGCGAAAACGGAACATGAGATTGAAACCGCTTGCCAAGCGGCGGTGGAAGCGGGGGTATCTCATTTGGCCGCATGGAGTTATGACGGAGGCGAAATTTTGGATACCGTTCTTTCTGAGCGGCCGGCTGAAGTGTGGAAAGCTGTTGAGGCCACTTTTAGAAAATTAAAAGAGAAGTAAAAAATAGGGAGATTCTCTTTATTCAAAATGAATGAACTCTCAAATTATTTTCACATCTTAAACCCAAGCGCGCGCCACCGTGCGGCGGTTAAGCGCTTTTTTAAAAACATTCCGGCCGACCATTATTGCTGGGTTGAAAGAAAATCCCATCCCACGCATCTCGAAACGATTGTCGAGTGGGCCGTTCGCGAAAAAAAAGGCCCCATTGCCGTGTGGGCGGGTGATGGCAGTTTTAATCGCGTGGTCAATGAGCTCTTTTCTCGCGGCGTTTTGCCTGAAACCCTGGTGGCCCTTATCCCCGTCGGCACGGCCAATGATTTTGCGAGAAAGATGGGGTGGCATTGTTGGACAAAATGGGCAAAAACCCTTTTTTCAAATGAGGCGGGGGGGAAACTTTTCGATTTGGGACTCCTGTCTGCCGGCCAACAAAAACGAATTTTCGTCAATAATGCCGGATTTGGCCGAAACCCTTCTAAACTTGGGAAGGGGCTATCCAATCCATTGAAAGACATTTTGGATTTTCGGGAACATAAAATTCAGGTGGAATGGAAAACCGGCCACGCTGAACATTTTGAAACCCTACGGGCTTTTTTTGGCATTGTGTTCAATGCGCCCTTTTTTAATAATGGCATGTATTTTGACTCGGATATCGCTCCAGACGATGGGATGTTAAACGGTTTCCTTGTTCCGCCTCAGAGTAAAATCCGGCTGTTATGGAGATTGGTTGGATCTCGATTTGGAAAATCTTTAAACGACCCCCAGACTTTTAGAATGGATGCGGATTCCTTGGAAATTGACTCCGATAGTGAAATGTTTCCCCAAGTGGACGGTGAAAAGGTTCTTCATCATGCCGTGAACAAATTAAAATTCGAAGTTCTGAAAGGAAAATTGAAATTGGCGTTGCCCTCAGAAAATAACGCAAATGAACAGACCATTCCATAAAGGAAAATTATGGCCCAAATAATTGATGGGAAAAAAATCGCTGGCGAGGTTCTGGCTGAAGTTAAATTAAGGGCGCAGGCCCTCCAAAAAAAAGGAGTGACCCCGGGATTGGCCACCGTGCTGGTGGGGGATGACCCGGCCTCTCACGTTTACGTCGGTCAAAAAATTAAGCAGTGCGAAGCAAACGGCCTTAAATCCATTCATAAACCGCTCCCG
>JAKLIS010000322.1 GCA_022709485.1 Elusimicrobiota bacterium
AGAAATCTTTAGGAATAACATTATTAATACTTATGTTTGTATTTAATTCTTTTTCCGCAATCTTAAATTCACCTAAGGCGTTAATCTTTGATAGCGTACTGGATTGAATTTGGCCGGAGATGCGGGCTATGATTTCTGAATAGGATAGCTGCCTTTGGCGAAGTGACTCTTCAATTTCCCCCAAGTTATTGGTTTTTTGATTGAGTTCATCTAAGGAAATGGTTTTCGAGGCGTGCTGTCTTTTGAGGTCTTCAATTTGCCCGTCGCGGTTAAAGGCCAATTCCTCAACTTCTTTCATTTGTGCGGTAATGCGTCTTTGCTCCTTAACGCGGTTTTCTCCTTCCATTTCAAACCGGGTGACGTCCGATGTCAGGCGGCTCATTTGTTGTTGTAGGCGGGCTCTTTCCTGAGCCCGATCTAAAATCAAATTGCGGAGCTCTTTGACGACGTCGCGTTTTTCTTCCAGGTTTTTAAGAGTCGTGTCGTGCAAGGTTTTGGATTGTTCGAAATCGGGCTCAATAGTGGAACCTTCCTGAACGACCGCCTCAAGGGCCTGCGCCTGTGATTGCCGTTGGCTCTTCAGCTCTTCTAATCTCGCTTTTTCACGCTCAATAGTGAGTCTAATATTGTCTAGTTGATCTTTTTGTTCTTGTTCTTTCTGAACAGCATTCGACAGCCGTTCTTCGTTAATTTTAATTTCTGCCTCGATTTTTGAGAGAACCTGGTTGGCGCTTAAAAGTTTTTCTTCGGTTTGTGTGTTTGAAAGTCTAAGTTCCGCCAATTGCGTTTCGATTTGATGAAGTTGGGTATTTAAGGTTTCCGCTTTCTTCTGAGATTCTTCAAGACGCTCTTCAAGCACTTTTAATTCGATGGAACTCGTTTCCAACTGGGAAAGCCAGTCTCCGATTTCCATGACTTTGAGCTCTTCTTTGATTCGTTGATAGGTTTTGGCGCGGTTAACGGCATTTTCAAGTTTTCTGATTTGGTCTTGGGTCACGGTGATAATGTCCGCTAGACGGGACAAATCGATTTCAACGCGGTCCAGTTTTCGCAGGGCTTCTTCTCGCCGAGCGCGGTATTTCGAAACGCCGGCGGCTTCTTCGAAGAGTTCCCGTCTTTCTTCCGGTTTGGCGTTTAAAACCCATTCCACTTTTCCTTGTTCCATCGACGAGTAGCCGTCTTCTCCCATTCCGGTATCGAGGAAAAGTTCTTTGATATCTCTTAATCGGCATTGTGTTTTATTGATGAAATACTCAGACTCTCCCGACCTAAATAGGCGGCGGGTGATTGAGACATCGGTGTAATCAATCGGGAGGCGTTTGTCGTTGTTATCAAAAGTCATGGTGACTTCCGCCATATTCTGTTGAGGGCGGGAGCCGGATCCGTTAAAAACCACGTCCATCATCATTGTTGACCGGAGCGATTTCGCCGACATTTCACCCAAGCACCACCGGATGGCGTCAATAATATTGGATTTTCCGCAGCCATTGGGGCCAACAATGGATGTGATCCCAGGCTCAAATTCGAGTTTTATATGATCCGCAAACGATTTAAATCCGGAAACTTCTAACCTTTTAAGATACATCGGCTGCTAAGCCCTCCTTAAAAAATTTTTCGACCACATTGTAACGGTTCTCCGCCGAGAAAGGCAAGAAAAAACCATATCACACTGAGACATTTTTTCATCTTAGACAACAAAAAACCTCTTCCCACGCGTGGAAAGAGGTTTTTGTAAAAGACGGGTGTAAACCCAAGTTTTGCTACTTTGGTGTAATTTTGATTGCAAGTTCAGGGCACACACTTTCGCAGGCCATGCAGAAAATGCAGGCATCTTCCCTTACGGGAGACGCTTTTTTTTCGGCGACGGGATGGCCCGGCGTATCTCGCCATTCGAAGACGTTTTCAGGACAGGCGTCTATACAGGCGCCGTCCGCCACACATAAGTCAAAATCAACGGCAACATAGGTTCCATGAATGCCGAGTTTGGCCGGCGGTTCGACGGGGCCCCATATTTGATAGCCCTCCGGCGCATTACCCGCTTTGGCCCGGTTTGTTTGAAAGTCTGGATCGATTCCTGCCATTGGTGTACTTCCTCCTTAAAGATTTATTGATTTTTTTCTAATAATACAATATTACGCTTTCGCTCCGACGGGAGTTTTGTCCAATTCCTTTTCCATTGCCTTCAGAATCTCAAAAAGATCGCCTTCAACGGCGAAAGTGGCAAGTTTCATAAGCGGAGCTTCGGGATCTTTATTGATACAGACAATGGTTTGGGATGAATTCATTCCGGCCAGATGTTGTATTTGTCCTGAGATGCCGCAG
>JAKLIS010000323.1 GCA_022709485.1 Elusimicrobiota bacterium
CCAGGCCACGGCGGTCATGATTGCGGTCCTATTCTCCGCGGGTGTGTCATATTTATTGGTTGTTTTGGTGGAGAAAACAGTGGGATTTCGCACCGACGAAAAAGGCGAAAAAGCGGGCTTGGATTACACGCAACATGGCGAAGCCGGATACGGCCTAATCAATCTGAATTAATAGGAGAAAAATATGAAACTTGTTACCGCTATCATTCAGCCGGAGAAATTAGATGAGGTTCGCGAAGCCCTGATTGCCGCGGAGATTACCCGCATCACGGTGAGCCGTGTCACCGGGCACGGCCGCCAGGAAGGCGAGTCGATTTACCGCGGCCAAAAAGTGGTTCCCAACTTGATTCCCAAGGTGCGATTGGATATCGCCTGCAATGATGAGTATGTGGACATCACTGTTAAAACAATCATTAAGACGGCCAAAACCGGAAAAATCGGCGACGGGAAGATTTTCATCACCCCCCTCGAACGCTGCATCCGGATTCGGACGGAAGAAACCGGAGGACAAGCGATTTAGTCCCAAGCAGGCCTTTCTCGCCATCCCGGGGAGGGCCTGCTTTTTTTTCGACATTATTCCCTCTCGAGGTCTCCCGTCCCTTCATCAAACCCTGCTCGCAAAATGAGCCCCTCCTTTAAAATCCCTTCGTGAAGGGCGCGGGCTAAGATAGCATGGGCCTCCGGCTTGGGATGAAAAATGCTTCCTTCAATAAAATAGTCTTCCTTCTTTTTCCGGTTTCGAAGGCACTCGGCCGTTAAAATATCTTCAAAATCGAGGAGCAAAATCCGGTTTTCCTTCGCTATCTCAGTCAGAATACATTTGTGCGCTTTGCTGACCCGATAGGCGGGATGGATCAAAACCAATGTCGAGCTGTTGCTTTTCGCAAGATGAACTAAATCAGCCAACACCTTCTTTCTTTCGATGTCCGGCACCCTGACCAAGGTGTTTTTATTCTCGAGCCACAGTTTTTCCGCATGGGGCTCATCGGGAAGCTGGTCATAGGGGAATGAGACGATACTGAATATGTTTTCGCGGGATTTTTCTGCGGCGGCTTTCAAACCATCCTTTGCCAGAATTCAGCTTTCCATAATTTTAATCGCGACAATAAACGTGATCTTCGAGTGAGGCTCTGAAGCCATTTGCGGCGGCGGGTGAGGTCCATCATTTCCAGGTCGGTGAGTCCGGCGCCGCTCATTTGGATGCCGCGAAACGTGGTGGGGAGGTAATCGTTTATTTCATGGTAAAAGAGAATCATATCGGGGCGCAGAGAGCCGATATTTAACTTCAGAAATTCCACGGATTGCGCGCTGGACCACGCCCTCACGCCGCCATTAATCACCTGGGCATTCATCCCGCTTTTTTTGAGTTTATCTTCCAGAAGTCTTGAATAAGTTTGCCGCCAACTGACCCCCTCTCCGTACGTCGTTGATTCGCCGAGGGAAAGAATCCTGAAGATTCCCGGATCTTTATGAAGCGAGAACTCCATGCCCCGAAAGCCGTGAGAATTTATAGGCCCGTTCCGGCCGTCGTCGGGAAAATGAGGCCGATGACGCCATAGTAGCCGATCGTCTTCCATTTCATTCGCGGACAAGCCGGGAAGAAGATTCGGGGGAAGGGGGCCCAACAATACCCGGCTGCAGAATTCCAATGAGAGGAGGAAAACGACACCCACAATGGAGGCAAAAAGAAATTTTTTCATGAATCGGAGGTTCTTTCTGAAAAGAATGAATTCCTTAAAAGCTGGAAAATTATATCACACGGCTTTTTGGCATGAGCGCCCAACAATTTTGATACGATCCACCAATTAATTACTCCCCTTTTTTGGCCCCATCGTCTAGTGGCCTAGGACGCTGCCCTCTCAAAGCGAAACAGCCCCCGTCGGAAATCCTTGATTCCAAAGTAATTGCTCTCTTGCCCAGACTTTTTCACCATTCTTTGAATTAACGGGATTTCTCCCGTTTTGACAAGTTTTGCCTCGTTTTGGTCACCAAAATGGACACTGAAATTTGGACCTACCTTGGGTAATTTCTCTAATCATTATTTTTTCATTTTGGTTGTCTAAATTTAATTGTGGGGATACCCTCTGTTGGTAACCCGAATTATGTGTGGAGGAAACTTTTTATATGAAACCAAAATGGATTAATCGATTTTGGGAACTTGCCAAGTACATATCCAATTGGTCAAAGGACCCCACAAAAGTCGGAGCGGTGATGGTCAATTCAAAAGGGGAGCCGATAGCTTTAGGTTATAATGGCTTTCCCACAGGCGTTGAGGATAGTGCCTCCAGACTTAAAAACACAGAGATAAAACTCGAAATG
>JAKLIS010000324.1 GCA_022709485.1 Elusimicrobiota bacterium
GAACAAAAGCGGAAGCTCCGAGGCTTTCCACCACGCCCTCATCGGCGTCAAAATCCCGAACCGACACAAAAATAAGGGCTGGCGGATGCGCCAACCCCCCGATATGCGTGGCCAAATGATAGCCGTCCAGTTTCGGCATCATGATGTCGATCAAAGCCAAATCAAACCGGCCCTTTTCCAGAAAATCCAGGGCGATCTGTCCGTCGTCAGCTCCCACCACTTCATGACCGGCGGATTCCAATATTTCCCTTACCAGATCAAGAACTTCTGCGTCATCGTCAACAGCAAGCACTTTGGCCATATTTTTAATAGGGTTGGGGAATGTCCTGGGGACGTCCCTTAAAAATCCCTATCTCCCTTATTTCACTTTCTGAAAATTCCATAACATTTTTCAAAAAATCTTCCCATTTTTCAAAACAAGTGTACTCCAGAGCGTTGGGAATGTCACCTTTTCTTTTCACAACTTCAAAAACAAAATTATGAAGGGCGTTCGATCCGTGTTTTTTATGGATGTATTTAAAAGCCAGGTAATTTTCCGCGTAATCCGCCGCCGACGCGTAATGGTCCAACCCGTTCAAAAAAGAATTCCCGTAATGATAAACATAGGACTTGAGCATCTGTTCCCCTTGATTGGCCGCGTACACCGCCAACCCCTCATGAAACCAGAGAGGTAAGACCGTCGAGGCCTCCGCCCCCATGGCGTCATTGAGCATGGCATGCGTAATCTCATGGGCCAAAACTTTCTCAAAATCAAAATGTTCTTTTTCATATTGAGACAGATTAATCCTCAAATCTTGCCGAATCTCCCCGCCTTCCATTCCCAATTGCACATACGCCAACGCGAATTCCGCCCCCGGCGGCGCATTATCAAGAAAGCCGACGACCAATGGGTACCTCCATCCTTCCTGGTAATTTAAACCGATTTGACCAACGACATCGATAACGGTCTGACGCAACAAAAATTGTATTTCGTTCCTAAGTTTCTGAAAAGTTTCCTGATAGGAGCCCGAATAAACCTCGTCAAGAGCCCAAGGAATCCGCCTCGATTCGGCGGAATGTAAAGGAAGGAAAAAATTAAAAAATAAAGCCAATAGGATAATCCGGTTCATTCCCTTCGGGAACGAGGATTTATCCATTTTTAACCCGATTCTGGCTGGACGCGTCTTTTATTTTTTGGAGAACGAGGGCAGAAATTTTGTCGATGGGAACCTCTTCGGCTTTGGGCTTAAATCGATCTTTTAATTCCACCACTCCTTTGGCGAGTGATTTCTCTCCCACGGTGACTCTAAAAGGAATTCCCAATAAGTCCGCGTCTTTGAATTTGACGCCGGCCCGCTCATCCCGGTCATCAAAAAGAACTTCCACCCCGCCCGACTTCAAATCTTCATAAATTTTCCCGGAGACTTCAGCTGTTTTTGCATCCGACATGTTGAGGGGCGAAATCACCACTTCAAATGGGGCGACGGGGAGCGGCCATTTGATTCCCCATTCGTCGTTGTTCTGTTCAATGGCCGCCGCCACAATGCGGGACACGCCGATGCCGTAGCATCCCATGATAATGGGATGGGACTCTCCTTTGACGTCTAGAAAATTGGCTTTCATGGACTCAGAATACTTGGTCCCCAGTTTAAACACGTGGCCCACTTCAATCCCTCTGAAAAATTTAATTTTGGAGGGGCAGCGCGGACAATGGTCACCCGGCCTGATATTACGGATGTCTCCCACCACATTCGGCTCAAAATCCCGCTTGATATTCACATTTTTCATGTGGTGATCTTTTTTGTTGGCCCCGCTCACGGCGTTCACAATCCCCGGAACCAATGTGTCGGCCACCACGTGCGCCTTTAACTTCATCGGGCCGGCAAAACCGACATCACAATCCGCGATTTTTTTGTATTCGGACTCTTCGCATGGCCTTAAAACCTGCGCGCCCACCATCCGCCGCAGCTTGGCTTCGTTTAATTCAGTATCCCCGCGAACGAGAGCCACGACGGGTTTGTCATCGGCCATCATAAAAACGGTTTTGATGATTTTGTCGGGACCCACTTTCATATAAGAAGCCACGTCATCGACCTTGTGGCGGCCCGGCGTCGGCACTTCTTCCATGGGTTTTAAATCTTCTTTTTTCCCGTCGGGACTCGGGGGAAGGGTTTCAGCCCGTTCAATATTTGCCGCGTATCCGCAGGACTCACAGACGGCGATTTCTTCTTCCCCGGTCTCCGCCAACACCATAAATTCATGTGAAAAACTTCCGCCAATGGTTCCCGTATCGGCTTCCACCGACCTAAAATTTAATCCCAGACGGGTAAATATACG
>JAKLIS010000325.1 GCA_022709485.1 Elusimicrobiota bacterium
GAATTTTCTGCTCGGCATCCAAAGGGAGGTCCCGATCAGAAAATTCTCGGGACGACGGAATTCGGGAATGACGGGCTTTTCATGTGTCCGTCGGCGTTTAACTGGACAGCTATGACTACCAATAAGGAACCATCCGAAAATCCGAAATTATTTTTCGGGTTTCAGGGCCTCTCAAGAATGAGATAAAAGACTTCAAATGGCCCTGAGGCTCGTCTAAGGTGACTACACTCAGTAAATAAGCCGATGGGTAAGTCCCGTTCAGAATGGCATCTGTCGTAGGATAAATGATTCCTTTGTTAGTTTTTATTCCGCACCCTCGCGCCTCGGTCCGGGTCCATGTCATAGGGAGAAATGTGATGGCGTCAGTAGACCGAATGACTGCTTCTTGTGCTTCCCGGATGGAATCGGCCTGGTTTGCGTCTTGCCGGATCTCCATATTTGAATTTCCAAAAAGAGCTTTTGTGAAGACTTGAAAAGTGCCAAGAGCGGGTTTTTGAGAGATAAACCGAATGTCCCCGTTGGGTCCTTTTAATTCCTTCCAATTTTTTAGTTTACCGATGAAAATATCCTTTAAATCCCGCATGGAGAAGTCCTTCACGCCGCTCACATAAACCATTTGTGAAACGACGGGGACCACGGCGTCTCTGGCGAGATGGAGAGTCACAAAATGAATGTTGGGAAATTGGGCCCTAATATCAGGGGGAATTTCCATGGAGATAAGTGCCAAATCAATTTTTCCCAGGGCAAGATCGTTTAGCGCCGTTTGAGAGTCGGTCGAACTAATCTCAAAGGGCGCTTTTTTATGGAGGCTTTGATATTTTTCGGTCGCTCGGGTAACGGCGGGGATCAAAACAGGCGAACCGCTGATGCGAAGGGGTTTTTGAGCGGCTTTCGCTGTTAACGGGAGGAGACCCAGGCCAAATAGGATAATCCAAGCTTTTTTCATGTCAAATTTCTGGGAAAGCCCGCGTCTACCAATAGCGTCCGGTGGCCTGGCCTTCCATGGGTTTTAAATCCACTTCCATGAAGGTTTCTTTTTGGAGACCCGAAGTGGTTTTTACATAAAGGCAGAGCTTTGTTCCCTGTTTGAGCTCTTCAATGGGAATGACAAGCCGCCCGCCGGTTTTAAGCTGCTCAATGAGCGGACCCGGAACCGTTTTAACGGAGGCCATCACCAGCATGGCGTCAAAGGGCGCCTTGTCGGGCCATCCTTTAAAACCGTCCCCGATCTGGCAGTGAATGTTCTTATAGTTCAAGAGTTGAAGACGTTCGGCGGCCTGCCGGCCCATGTCCGGGACAATTTCAATAGTGTAAACCTCGTTGGCCAGTTCGCCGAGAAGGGCGCTCTGATAACCCAAACCTGTCCCGACCTCTAAGACTTTTTCAGACCCTTTCAAATTGAGGAGCTCAATGGTTCTGGCCACGACAAAAGGCCGGGGAGTGGTGACAAGCGGCGCAATCGGAAGATCGCTATCCAGGTAAGCCATTTTTCGATGTTGAGGCAAAAGAAAAAGGTGCCGGGGAACCCTGAGCATGGCATCCAAAACCCGTCTGGATTTGATTCCTTGGCCTTCCAAATCCCAGCGCACCATGTTCCGGCGTTGAAGGTCATAAATATCGGCTCTAATTTCTGACGTCTTTTGGCAGGCATTGAAGAGGGGCAGAAAACAAGCGGGAATGAAAATAATGAGGGGGAGCATCCATGCTTTTTTCATATAAAAGACCTCCAGGTGACGGCGTCGATTGAAAAAATAAAATGTTCTTTTAGATTCTATATATTTAAAGATTAAACGAAAGGTTCTTCGTTGGTGTGAATGGAAACCGGAGGGAGGACTTCCATCGGCAACTGAGGGAAAAAGATAAAATGAATCCCTATGGAAAACACAGCCATTCCTCTGTCTTCGCTCTCTCTTATACGGGCCCCCTTTGCCTATATCCGCCGTCGGACGCGGGTGGTTATGGTGGGCAAGGTGGGGATTGGAGGGACTAACCCTGTCCGGATTCAATCGATGACCACTTCTCCTACAATGGACACGGAAGCCACCGTGTCCCAAATAATACGGCTGGCTGAGGCCGGTTGTGAGATTGCCCGGGTCACTGTCCCCACCGTTAAAGAAGCCCAAAATTTAGAAAAAATAAAATCAGCCCTCATTCAGAAAGGGTGTTTAATCCCTCTGGTCGCCGATATCCATTATCGACCGGACGCGGCTTTGCTCGCGGCCGATTTTGTGGAAAAGGTAAGAATAAATCCCGGGAATTACACGGATGCCAAAGCCTTCAAACAACGAGAATACGGAGATGA
>JAKLIS010000326.1 GCA_022709485.1 Elusimicrobiota bacterium
GTCGGCTATTAAACCCCGTTCGCCTGGAGTAAACGAATTCTTCTGCGGTAAATAAAAAAACCCCTCCGCTCGAACGAGCGGAGGGGGTTTTTGGTGATTAAGATTTAACGTTATTATTACTCAGCGGCTCCCCACTTAACGATGGCGCGAGCAAACCACTTTTGAATTGTGTCATCATTGGCAGCGCCGACACCCGTTATCGCATCATCCGGGCTTAACATGGCGTATCCCGCTTCCATTTTGACATTGTCGGTATGTTTATACCCGAGTGTAAGATCAATTTCGTCTCCGATTTTATCCCCCACATTGGCCCCGTTAACGGAATCCTCTGGTTGATTGAAGAGATAGTAATCCAATTTTGCTGAAAATTTGGACCACTTTTCCGGAGTAAACGCTGCGCTCAGGTTAATTACTTCGAGTCCTTGCCCCTGGGCACCGGTGTCAACTCCAGGGCCACCGAAAGCAATCGAATTGTCTCTTCCAAAGATTTCTCCAAAGAATCGATCAGACACGGCACTTCCGGTCAAGGCGCTAAAGTCACGGAAGGACTCATCTTTGGTGTCGGTTGTGTTGTCATCGCCGGAAGCCAACACATAATTGATGCCGAGGGCGAGGTCCCCTGCGGCTTTGAGGTTCACTCCGACGCCAAGATCGATAGCCGATCCTTCGTAATCGGTGTCATTAAGGGCTCCATTGAGGGCGCCGTCATTCATGAGATATTCGGCGTGATAGTTAACCATGTTGTCCATGGCTCCGCCGCTAACTCCAACTCGATATATTTTTAGATTGTTGTTGTCGGAGGAAGCATTGGTATTCTTGTCGACTCCCCACATATAGCCCAAGGTGACTTTTCCCCCGGGAACCAATGTCGGGAGGACGAGATCAAGGCTGTTGAGGTTGACATCTCCAGCGGCATCATCGACATCGGTATTGGTGAGGCCGTCATCTTCGCTGGCTTTCCCCATGAAGAGGCTGACATCAACATATTTGGATCCGGCCGATAAAGCCAAACCATCAATGGCGTTCACTGTCAAGCTGTCATCATTCAGTGGGCCAATGTACCACACTAAGTCATTCGCGTTCCCCACATATTGCCGTCCGATTTTGGCTTTTACGCCGAAAATATCAGCCAGTTCAATGTAGGCATTTTGAACTTGGATGAGATTTTCCTCGCCCGCAATGGTGGTTGCCCCGGTTCCATATTGGCGGCCGGTCCGGGTGAATTCCACCCGACCTAAAACGCCTTCTGTCACAGTCGCGTTGACTCCCAAACGAACCCGGGTGTTTGCTCCTCCCCGACGATCATTACCGGAATCATTATAATCTGTTTCATTTTTGGCAGAGTTGCCGTTGATTTCAAGAGAGCCATCAAACTTCACGTCCTCTAAGCCGACAAGCGCCCAAGAGCTGGCAGCGGCAGCGAACATGAGTATAACGGCCATAGTGGCATGTTTTCTCATGAGAATCCCCCTTAAGATAATTCGGATTCCTAATGGAACCCGCTAATTCCGCTTTTTAAAAGCGGTGAAAAAAACAATCTAAAAAGACGAGCGTATTGTACTAACGGGATATGCCCTTGTCCAATATTTCACGGGCATTTTCTGCCCAGGGAGAGGTGGGATAGAGGTCGACAAGTTGGGTTAAGGTGTTTTTGGCCGCTTCAAGATCGCCCGATTTAAAAAGAATCTTTCCGAGAGCCAATTGATTTTTGGCGGCTAGAAAATGTTCCGAATAAGTCGCCATGTATTGCCGGTAAGTCGAAATCGCCGATTCAAAATCTTTTTTTTCCTCATAAGCGAAGGCCAAATTGGTCAGTGCAAGTGGATGTAAGGGAGACTTTCCGCTTTTATTAACGACTTCTGAAAAATTGGAAATGGCATCGTCATATTTTTTTTGAGTGAGAGCGGCGTCTCCCAAATAATAAGCGGAAAAAATGGCTTCTTTGGTTTCGGGAGAATTGGTTTTAATTTCGGTTAATATTTTTTCAGAAACAGAAAAGTTTCCCTGTTGAGAATAAGCTTGGGCTTGAGCCATGCGAGTCCAGTTTTGATCCCGGGCTTCGGATTTGCGAATAATCATAACGCTGGCAAAAAGACTCCCCACAACAATAATCCCCAAACCGATGAAAATAACTTGAAGATGAGCTATGGCCCATTTGATAACTGTCTCGAGATGAGTGGCCAAAATGTTCTTTTTCAGCTCCGTTCGTTTGCTGGTGGCTTGAATTTCCATAATAACTCCTTGGATATATTTAAATTTTTCTTCGCCCCCGACCGGAATCGAACCAGTAACCTTCTCCTT
>JAKLIS010000327.1 GCA_022709485.1 Elusimicrobiota bacterium
CAGGGAGCCCGCCACATTGGTATCTTGGATGTTGATGAGACAAGTGGTTTTTTGAGCAATGGAATAATTCCCGGGCCGGGCGACAACAGGCACCCCTCTCATCGTCCGTCCGAAAATATCCGACAAGACACCGCTTAAAAATCCGGAAGTGATATCGGCTCGCGGTTGTTCTGGAGAGACGAAGGACGTTTCAGTGGGGATCGGGCCAGGGAATGAGGCCGGGTCCCCGCCTTGCAAAGGGTCTGCGGTGACAGAATTCAACCCGAGGCCCCAGGTCCACACGGTCAAAACAAAGACCCAAACACGGATTGAATTCCATACTTTTATGATTTTTTCTTTATTAATACTCATAAGGCTGTTTTTTGATCCTCCTTGGAATCATTTTTTAAAAATATTTCCGCGTCCTTGGATTTAAACTCAGATTTTTGCCCAGACCTTGAAGAACCTGATTCATTCGAAGGAGAGCCCGTTTTGGCAATGGGCAAAGTAAAAATAAACGTTGATCCTTTGTCTATCTCGCTTTCCACCCAGATTTCTCCTCCGTGGGCTTCAATGGATTTGCGAACAATATTTAATCCTAAGCCGGATCCCGGGAGGGGTTTTTCGACCCTGTTCTTGGTGTCTTTCAAACACTCAAATTTCTCAAAGACTCTCCGAAGTTTGTCTTTTGGAATTCCAACGCCTGTATCTTGAACGGACACTTGGATATATCCGGATTTTTCTTTCGCGGAAAGGATGATGCCTCCGGAATTTGTGAACTTAATGGCGTTGTGGACTAAATTCGAAACCACCTGCCGGATTTTTTCCGCATCGGCTAAAGCAGGAGAGAGATTCCCCGGCACAATCGCCGTTATTTTGAGTCCTTTTTCCATGGCCCTGGGTTCAAAAAAATCGGCCATTTCCGTCAAAATCCGGGCGACGTCGGCGGGCTGAAAGTCGAAGGGCATCTTCCCCGCTTCCATTCGAGTGAGATCCAAAATGTTGTCCACCAAACGATTCAATCTTTCGGAACCAAAGGACAATCGATCTACTTGGCGCTTAAATTTGGAATCTTTTTCCATGAGGGGCATCTCTTTTAAAAGTTCGACGGTGGCGATGATGCTTGTTAAAGGAGAGCGAAGCTCATGGGAAACATGGGACATAAAGTCATCTTTCAATTCGTCCAATTTGGTGAGTTCGATGGACATCCGGTTAAAGGTTTTGGTGAGGCGGCCCAGTTCATCCTCTCCTTCTTCTGGAATCTGGACTCCCTTTTTCCCTTTGGAGATGAGGATGGCCGCTCTCATCAATTGGTCAATCGGGCGGGTGAGGGCCGCGATTAAAATCTGGACAATGAGAACACCAAACACAATAGAAATGAGCGCCACCGCGACAAGCTGAGTTGTTTTCTGCCACAAATTTTGACCAATCAGCGTGGAGACTTCATTCCAGGAATATCCCAGCCAAACGAATCCTTTCAGTTCTCCTTTGGTGGCCACTGGCACGGAGAGCACCGTTACGCGATCTCCTTTTCTAGAGACAATTTCCTTTTTCTGAAATTTCTTCGCGTCCAAAATGCTGGTAATCAAAGGATCCTGAGGCCCAACGGGGTTAATCGCGGGGCTCGTGCGATCAATAAACCAACCGTTTCCGGTGGTTTCGGCGGTTCCCGCGCAAAAAACTTTCAAATCGGAGGAAATGAGCTGTTGGATGTAATTCAGAATAATGGTTTCGTTGCTGAGATAAGACGATTCCAAAAAGACCTGAACCAATTTGTCGAGCTCGGTCTTTTGGGAGAGATTCATTTCGTTGATGACACGCCGTCGCTCGGACCAAAAAAGAGACACCGTCATCCCGATAACCACTACCAGGACGAGACAAACGCTGCTGACGGAGAATTTGGTCTTGAGTGTCATTTGTTTTCCTCCCGCTGTTGGTCCTTATTTATTGTTTTCGTCATTAAAGAACCGTACTGCCAAATGCCTTAAGGTTGCATTAATTCCACATTAAGTTCTTCTTAATATGTGTCGAACAATTGGTTGCATCAGAAATGCCAAGGAAGATGAATTTTTGCATTCATTTTTGAGGGTATTTTTAAGTAGTATAAATCGCTTCTTAAACAATAGGTATTTTCTTTCTGATTTTCTCCTCTTTTAAGGATTTTAATCAACAAGAGGTGTTAAATCGCCTTTAAAGGCTCAGGAAAGGGGTCAAGTCGCTACATGACTCATTTTTTGAATCAAAAAATGAGTCATGTAGCGACTTGATAATCATCTAGGAGTCCCCTCCAAGGGATAAAATCGTTTGTGTCTCAAACAA
>JAKLIS010000328.1 GCA_022709485.1 Elusimicrobiota bacterium
AGCACCAGGCAAAGATCGATGACCGGAACAATGTTGACCCCGGAGATGTCCGGCTCTGAGTTGATGATGTCTGAAAATTTCATGATTTTTCCTCGGTGTCGCCCACCACTTGGCCGGTCGCTCCTTTCAAAAGAGAAATATTGACGGCGCCGTTTTGTTTGGCCAAGTCCAATAAATGAACCACTTCGCCCACTTGAATATTGTCATCGGCGGCCAAGATCACCGGCCGATCGGGTTCTTTCGATAATTTGATGGCAATCTGCTCCGCCAAAAAGGCTTCGGACTCCACCGGGTTGTTGTTCAACGTAATGCCTGTGGCGGTTATCCGGATTAATAGGGGATCCGGCGCGTCCGTCTTGGACCTTTCCGCCCGGACCTTTTCCAAACGCGGCGTGGCCACTTTGATCATCGATGACATCACCATGGGAGACATCACCATCAAAATGATGAGAAGAACGAGCGACAAATCCGCCAAAGGCACCACGTTAATGGTGTTGGTCGCGTCTTCGTCTTGAAAGTCGGTGGCCATTTTTTTCCTTTTTAATTCTCTATTTTGACGACATCAAAATCATTTCTTGGGCAAAAATATCCGCCCGGGCTAAAGACTGTTTCATCCAGATATTGAAAAAGTTGTAGAGAACGGCGGCGAATATGGCCAGCCCGATGCCGGCCGCTGTGGCCCAGAGAGCTTCTGAAATACCGGCCGCCACAATGGTGGGCCCGCCGGATCCGGAAATCGCGAGGTCGCCGAACGCGGTCATGACCCCGAGCACTGTTCCAAAAAGCCCGACCAAGGGGCAAATAAAACTCAAGGTTCCGAAAATCCAGAGCCGCTTGCTGAGAAGCATTTGAAATTTCTGGTGGTAAAAGAGAATAAGACTCTCCCGCTCATTTCGGGGCAAATCAGCGGATTCTAAATGGGCCAATATGGCTTGGGCGGTAAACCCAGACCCATGGGAAGCGACTTTTTTGGCCTCCGCGATGTTTCCCGTTTTGAGACAATGGCGCACCTTGTCCAACAGCCGCTGATTCACGCGGGCGTATTTAAAAAAACAGACCATTCTTTCAAAAACCACCATCAAGCAAAAAATAGACAACACAAACAAAATTGGCAAAACAATGCTGATTTTCATTATTTCGCTGAACGTCATTTCTCCAGTCATCCCACCCTCCTATCTATTTTGACCCCGAAATCCCCTCGGAGTTCCAAATTTTTACTGCTCCAAAACCTTCTTAATTTCTTCAATTCGCGACTTGGCGTTGGCCAAATAGTTTTCGTCTTTGGTATTGGACACCACATCGTTATAAAGAGCCAACGCCTTGTTGGCATTTCCCTTCGAAATATGAAGCTCGGCCAGCCGGCTCATGGCGGCGATCCGATACGGATCATCTTTTTGAGGAAAATTAACCAATTTTTCATAGGCCGCCATCTCTAAGTCGTCTTGTCCCGCCTGGGCATAAATATTGCCCACCCCGTAAACCGCCTGGGAATACCCTTCCACCCCGGGAGACACTTGTTCGTAATATTTGATGGCTTCGGCCGCCAGTCCATTTTTCTCTTTGATTTGGGCCACTTGAATAAGAAGTCCCGCCCGTTTGACCGGGTCTGAAGTCCGGCTTAAGAGATTGGTGTAGGCTTCTTCTGAATCCGCGGTCCGGCCGATGCGCGCATAAGCCAGGGGAATATTTTCAGCGGCGTTTTCCGCCAGCGGATCGTCTGGATATTTTTGCAGGAAGCTTTCAAAGGTGATGGCGGCTTCTTCAAACCGGTTTTGATTAAAAAGGGCGACACCCAGCCTAAAAAGAGCCGTGGGGGCCTGCTCATCCGTCGGAAATTGGGTTAAGAAATTTTTATAGGCGGCGCCCCCTTCCGGATACCGCTCCAACAAAAAGAGGGCCTCGCCTCGGTAGAAGGCGGCTTTGGGCGCCAAAGTCGATGCCGGGAAATCGATCATGATCTTTTCGAAATAGCCGAGAGAACCTTCATAATTTTTGTCATTAAACGCTTTGGCCCCTTTTTCCCAATACAGATCCGCCAACACCTGGGTTTTGGCCTGTCCCAAAGTGAGTTGGGCAATTTGCTCCTCGCTCATTCCGGATTGGACATAAGCAATCTGCAGAAAATCTTGAACTTGGACAGCTTCCTCGGCGTTGGGATAGAGCGCTAAAAATTCCTGATATTTGGGAATGGCGTTTTTGTAGTCCCCCGCGTTGTAGTAGGCGTGGGCCAATTGAAGCCGCGCTTCTTTGATATTGGCGCTGGTGGGATATTTCACGATAAAGGTCTGAAACGCCTT
>JAKLIS010000329.1 GCA_022709485.1 Elusimicrobiota bacterium
GGTGCAAAGGAATCACGGTATACCGGGATGGGAGCCGTCAACAGCAAGTTTTGAATTTGGTGGCGGGTGAAAAGAAAATTAAAAAAGCCCGGGACTTTTCCATTGGCGTTTCCTCCGAATATTTTGAAATTCGAACCGGATACGGCCCTCTTCATGTCCACATTGATTTTGACGAATCCGGCCCTTATCGCGTTTTTGCCAGTCTTTCGCCCCTGGGGACAGAAATGGCGGGGCTCACCTCGGCATTGGGCGTTCTACTCTCCAAATATCTTGAAGAGGGTGGGGATCCCAATCGAATCTTAAAGCATCTCCAGGGAGTGAAGGGAGATCGTCCGTATGGCATCGGAAAAGACCGGATTAATTCCATTCCTCACGCTTTGGCGATTGCCTTAAAAAACCATCTCAATAAACACCAATGGACCGGAGGCTCTGGTTTTGATAAAGCGGACGCCAACATCGGAACTAGACAGACAGACGTGGGCGCGCTCGACTCGAATTTGGAACTTTGGAACTTGGCTCAATCCACCGATCAATGCCCCAACTGTTTCAGCGCTAACGTCAGTTTTGAATCGGGTTGTTCGGGCCCCACATGTCGCGACTGCGGTTATTCGGAATGTTCATAAAAGGAGACTCATATCCCTATGGCAATTAAGTCGGACCGATGGATAATTCAAAATTCAATAGAGAATGAAATGATTCGGCCCTTCGCGCAGGATCAAGTGAAACTCGTGGAGATGCCGGAAGGGGGAATGAAAAACGTTATTTCTTTCGGCGTCTCAAGTTATGGGTATGACATGCGCTTGAGCAATATGTTCCAGGTTTTAAGAACGGGGGAAAATGATGAGCCTCGGGAAATCGACCCCAAAAATATACGGCCGGGCCTTTTTCAGCCGGTGAAAGCGGACGATTATCTGGTCATTCCCGCCCATGGACTCGTCTTGGGCCAAACCATCGAATATTTTAAAATCCCGCGTGACATCCTGACTATCTGCTATGGAAAGTCGACGTATGCCCGCTGTGGGGTTTTTGTCAACGTGACGCCCTTTGAGCCTGAATGGGAAGGATTTGCCACCTTGGCCATCACCAACATGAGCCCTGTGCCGGTTCGGTTGTATGCCGGAGAGGGAATTGCCCAGCTTATATTCCTGGATTCGGACGAAGTATGTCAGACTTCATATCGCGATAGGAAAGGCAAGTATCAGGCGCAGGCTGAAATCACAACCGCGAAAGTCTAAGACTTGTGTTCCACTCGAAGTAAAAAAGCTCAAATCATATTTTGAAGTCTTTTCTCCTCTTTTTTTAAAAGAAGCGAGGAGAATTGTTTTTTCCTCACCATGATTTGTCAATGGGGAGGGCAGGGAGGGGAAGAAAATATCCTCCCCCTACCCCCCTCCACTGATAGGACGTGGAGGGGGGATGAAATTACAAGGAGGAATAATGGCATTTTTTATCGGTCGAGAAAGAGAAGCGCGAAGAGCTTATGGGTTTGACGAAATTGCTCTTGTCCCGGGGGGCTTAACAATCAATCCGGAAGAAGTGGATATTTCCACCAAAATCGGGGACATCACTCTTCCCGTTCCTTTAATCGCCAGCGCGATGGACGGCGTTGTGGACGTCAAATTTGCCATTGCCATGGGCAAACTGGGCGCCCTGGGCGTTCTCAATTTGGACGGCGTTCAAACCCGGTATGAAAATCCCGCCGAAATTTTAAGCGAAATCGCGAGAGCCAATCCCGCCGAAGCCACGGAACTCGTCCAAAAAATGTATCGCGAACCTATTAAAGAAAAGCTGGTTGGGGAAAGAGTGGAGCAGATGAAAAAAGGCGGCATTAAACCGGCGGTGTCTTGTATTCCCGCCAACGCGGAAAAGTTCGGCCCCGTTGCTCAAGAGGCCGGGGCTAAATACTTTTTTGTCCAAGCCACGGTCATCACCGTTCGACACCAAGCCACGAAATACAAAACCATCGACCTTCATAAATTTTGCAAAAAAACCATGAAGATAAACGTCGTCTTGGGAAATACCGTCCAATATGACGCCGCTCTTGAACTCATGGACTCCGGATGCGCCGGAATCCTTGTCGGCGTGGGACCGGGAGCCGCCTGCACGTCCCGGGGCGTTTTGGGGATTGGCGTGCCGCAGGTCACCGCGACAATCGACTGCGCGTCGGCCCGTGATTTCTATTTTAAGCAGACAGGCCGGTATGTCCCCATCATTACCGACGGCGGAATGAGCACCGGAGGGGATATTTGCAAAGCGTTCGCTTCCGGGGCTGACGCGGCCATGGTCGG